>JBKKDD010000290.1:0-3507 GCA_046708705.1 Miltoncostaeaceae bacterium
ACCGACCCAACTGATCGTGCCCCCAGCCTGCACCACATCGGAGCCGACCTTCATGGAGTCGCCACTCGAGATGGTGTCGATCACCGCACTCGGACCGTGACCGTCGGTCAGGTCGCCGAGCAGGCCCTCGAGGTCGCCGCCGTTCTTGGTGTCCACCGTGTGGGTCGCGCCCAGCCGCTCGCCGACCGCGAGCCGGTCCGGATGGTGACCCGCCAGGACGATGTTGGCGGGTGACATCAAGAGCGCGGCGTGGCAGGCAGACAGGCCGACGGCGCCGTCGCCGATCACGAGGACCGTGTCGCCCTCGACCAGGTCCGCGCCCTTGACCGCGTGATACGCGGTCGTGAACACGTCGGTCATCGGCAGCACCCGCGCGTCATGCTCATCGGCCGCCAGGCTTTCGGGCACGACGTCGAGCGTCCCATCGGCCATCGGGACCCGAATCCACTGCGACTGGCCGCCCTGCACCTCGCCACCGCCCGGCCAGAACGGCTGGAAGCCGTACGCGCCGCCCTTGACGCACGACGTCTGAAGCCCTCTGCGGCAGTAGTAGCACTCGCCGCAGCTGATCCAGAACGGGGACGCGACCTTTTGTCCCACGCGGACGTTGCGCACCTCCGGCCCGACCTCCTCGACGACGCCGACGAACTCGTGTCCCAATCGACACCCCGGCGAGAAGCCGAACGTGTCGCCGTGGTTCCAGATGTGCATGTCCGATCCGCAGATCCCGGCCTTGGTGATCCGCACGATGGCGTCCCCGGGCTCGATGATCCGCGGGTCTGGAACGTCGGACACGCTGACGTCATGTGGCGCGTTGAAGACGATTCCCCGCACGAAGCACCTCCTTGAGGTCGATTCGTCGAATGCTACCCGACCCCGAAGCACGCGAAACGCCCCGTCCGCCAAGAGCACGCCTGCGGCTGCCGCGGCGGCCTCGACGAGTACTTCGTCGGCGCCGCCAGCAAGCAACGCCGTTGCAGTCAGAGCCACCACCGCGTACCCAGCGTCGAGATCGCCGTCTGGACAGGGCCGACTCGCCGGTCCTGCCAGGGTGGGCGCCAACGAAAACCCCCGCCTGTTCCCAAGTCGGGGGTTCGCACGTAAACGTTATGGTGGAGCTAAGCGGATTCGAACCGCTGACCTCCTGGGTGCGATCCAGGCGCTCTCCCAGCTGAGCTATAGCCCCAAGGCGCCGTATCCTAGCCTGCGGATCGGCGCCGTGCCACCGGGGGCACGGGAGCGGCGGGAGTGACACCCTTGGGGGGGTGATCGACCTTCACTCCCACATCCTCCCCGGCATCGACGACGGGCCGGTGCGCGTCGCCGACTCGATTCAGATGGCGCGGCTGGCGGCGGCGGATGGGATCACGGTCGTCGCGGCGACCCCGCACCGCGGGTACCGGTACGACACGACGACCGATCAGGTCGTGGACGGGATCGCGGCGCTGCAGCCCGCGATCGATGCCGAGAACATCCCGCTCCGGATCGTGTCGGGACTCGAGATCGCGATCGACCGGGCGATGCTGATGGACGAGGGCGAGCTGCGCGCCGCGTCGCTCGGCGGCAACGGGCGGTGGCTTCTGATCGAGATGCCGTTCCAGGGGTGGCCGCTCGACCTGCCGGAGCTTCTGACCCGGCTCGAGCTTCGGGGGTTCGGTGCGGTGATCGCCCACCCGGAACGCGCACAGTCGGTGCAGGCGATGCCCGACCGCATGCGTGACATCGTCGGGCGGGGCGCCTTGCTGCAGCTGACGGCGGCGAGCCTGACCGGGGACAACCGGCCGCGGCCGCTGCGCTGCGCCGAGCACCTGCTGCACGCGGGCTTCGCGCACATCATCGCCTCGGACATGCACTCCCCCACCTGGCGACCGCCGGGCATGGCGGAGGCCCTGACCGCGGCCGCGTTGATGTTCCACGCGAAGCCCGACGACCTGCGCTGGATGGTCCAGGAAATTCCCCAGGCGGTACTGGACGGACGCGACGCCCGCCCGCCGCGGCTGCCCGGCGCGCCCAGGCTCGACCCGGTCAAGAAGACGCCGCGCGGACCCGATGGCAAACGGCTTCCGGCCTCCAGGCCACCCGACCCGGCCGTCTCCTAAGGCTATCCGGAAGGGTCGTCGGAGAGCGACTCGCGTGACCGCCCCGCGAGCGTCTCGATGGCATCCGCGAGGTGGACGTCGGCGATCGCGTGATCGCCGCGCGCCACCCGGAGCGTGTGCGCCTCGGAGAGCACGTCGGCGTGCGAAAAGCCCGCGGGCGGCTCGAAGCGGTAGCACGCGAGCTCGATCAGGAGACCCAGCGGGTCCTGGAAGTAGATCGAGTCCATGAACCCACGGTCCTTGGAGCCGCTGTGCCGGATCCCGCGCTCGTCGAGCCGCTCAACCGCCTGGCGGAACGTGGCCTGCGAGACCGCGAACGCAAGGTGGTGGACACAGCCGGGGTCCGTCGGGGTGCGGACCTGACGGGGCTCGCGCTCCTCGCTCGTGAACACGGTGATGAGCCGCCCGTCGCCCGGGTCGAAGTAGAGGTGATTCTCGTTCTCGTTGTCGAGGTTGGGCTGCTCGAAGACGAACGGCATGCCGAGGACGCCTTCCCAGAAGTCGATCGACGTGCACCGATCCGCGCCGGTGAGCGTGATGTGGTGGACACCCTGGCTTTGCAGTCTCCTCAACGACCCCCCCCCACAGCCCCGGGCTATCGCTCGACGAGCTTCGACTTGTACTCGCTCCGCCCCAGGCTGCCCCAGGGCACGAGGTCCACGCGTGTCTGGACGACCAGCACGCCGCGCAGTTTCTCACGGATCGCGTCCGCGAGCGCCTCGTCGGCCGTCGCCTCGCGCCCGAGCTCGACGCTGACGGGAAGCGGCGGCTCCTGTTTGACGCCCGGGCCCCGTGGCCTGACCAGGATGTGGCCGCTGACCTGGGGCGCGAACGAGCTGACCACCTCGCGGACCGCCGACGGGAACACGTTGACCCCGCGGACGATCAGCATGTCGTCGGTACGCCCGATGCACCGCACGCGCGGGCCCGTGCGCCCGCACCCGCACGGGGCCATCCGGACCAGGACGTGATCGCGCGTGCGAAATCTCAGGACCGGCGCGGCCCGGTGCCGGAGATGCGTGAGCACGAGCTCCCCCGTCGCGCCGTCCTCCAGCGGGATGGCGGCCCCCGTGTCGGGGTCGATCAGCTCCGCGTGGACGAAGCCGCGCGCGCCCAGGTGCATGCCGTCCTGCTCCTCGCACTCGCCCCACAGGGAGATCCCGACGTCGCCGATGCCCATCGCCTCGGTGACCCTCGCGCCCCACCCGTCCTGGAGCATCGCGCGGAAGGCCGGCTCACCGCCGCCGGGCTCGGCCGCCACGATCACCCGCTCGATGCTCGACCCCCGCAGATCGATGTCGCGCTCGGCCGCCCATTCGAGCAGGTGCGCGGCATACGACGGGGTCAGCACGACGGCCTCGGGTCTGAGCGTCTCGATCGCGCGCATCAGCCGGTCGGTGTTCCCCGT
>JBKKDD010000291.1:0-2506 GCA_046708705.1 Miltoncostaeaceae bacterium
ATGCGCCACTCGGGCTTTTGACGAGGGGATTGGAGGCTGAGAAGGACGTCTGGCGAGCGGCACTCGACGCCATACCCGATCTGCGCCACGCTGTTCAGGAGGTGGTCGTCGAGGGCGCCACGGTCGCGGTCCGGGTCATTGTCACAGGCACGCTCCTGCGAGAGTTCGCCGGGATCCCGGCGACAGGGCGAGTTTTCGAGATCGATCAGATGGTCTTTGCCCATGTCCGCGACGGCAAGCTGAAGGAGATCTGGGAAGTCGCCGACGTCGCACGAATCCTCCGTAACCAGGATCAGTGATCTCGTGAGCGGCCATCGCGCGAAAGGGCGCTGATTCCCAGCGACCACGCGATCGACCATCGGCCTCGGCGTGCGCGGCCGTTTGCACGACTGGGATGTGACGACCCGGGCCGGCGAGTCGATGACCCCTGCAGCCCCTTTCTTCAAAAGGGACGATGCGATGGGCCGTCTGGGACTCGAACCCAGGACCTGGGATTAAAAGGCTCCTGATCGGGATCTCGGACTGTGTGGACTCATGTCGTTGCGTCCGTCCTGGACCGCAGCCAGAGCGGTCGGCGTCGGTGCACGTGATGTTCTGTGATGTCGCGTGCGGCGGCGTTCGTTTGCACGGGCGTTTGCATCCCGCCTCGGCTCCGGAAATCGCCCCCCACCATCCGATGTGCTCCCGATTCATAGAGGCGCCGGATCAGCGACGCCTGCCGCGCTTGTTCGCTCGGTGGGAGATGCTGTGGTTCAGCCGGCGCGTCGGACACTGGCTGCAGTCGGGCTCGTCATTGCGGTGGTCGCCGGGGCAGCGTCGGCGTCTGGCAAGGCCGCCGTCGCGGCGCCGCTGGTGGAGTTGGGGAGCATCGCCGCGGTCGCCATCGAGAAGACCCGGCGGGCCGATCCCCGCCGGGTCACGTCATGTGTGACACCTCCGTACCCCCGGGGCCCGGACAGGCTCAGGCGGGCACTCCGAGCTCCGCGGCCTTCGCCTGCGCGTCGAATCCGTGGAGACGTGCGAGGTTCCCGCCGAGGATCTTCCGCTTCGCCTGCTCCGTGAGCTGCGGGTAGCCGCGCTCCTCGACGATGTCCCTCGGGAGCTCGAAGTTCCAGAACTCCTCGAGCGCCCACTGCGGGTGCCAGATCGGCGACTCGCCGCCGTAGATGATCTTGTCCTCGCCGCACCACCACATCATCTTCCCGAGCATCTCGGCGAACACCCGTGGCTGGCGGGAGATGAAGTTCACCGTCGCGGCGATCGACGCGTACAGGTTGGGGAACCGGATGATCTGCCAGAGGACCTCGTCGAGCCAGGGCAGCCCGACGTGGAAGATCACGAAGTTGATGTCCGGGAAGTTCGCCGCCGCCCCGTCCATGTCGAACGTACGGGTGTGCTCGATCGGCTGTGGCCCGAGCGGAACCCCCTTGTGCACGCCGATGAGGTTCACGCCGAGCTCCATCGCCTTCTCGAACGCGGGGAACGCGATCCGAGGGTCGTCCATCCGCCACGGGAACGGCTGCCCGTAGTCGTACCGCACGTTGTAGAACTTGAACGCCTTCGCCCCATACTCCTTGACCTGCACCTCCATCAGGTCGAGCGCCTTCTTGCCCTCCAGCGGGTTGACCGAACCCCAGAACACGGCACGGTCCGGATGCTTTTGGGCCATCTCCGCGCACTTCTCCCAGGGGGAGAGCCCGTCCCTGAAGAGGTCGGTCAGCGGGAGCGGCTGCGCGACGATCATGTCCGTGTCGGAGCCCTCGATGACCATCTCGTAAATCTCGTCGACGCTCCATTCGCGGAAGAATTCGTCGCGCGACAGGACCGGCTCGCCGGCCCGGGTGAGGAACTGATGGAAGGCATAGAGGTGCTCGTCGAACATCTGGCCGGGCGGCCCAAACGCGTTGGACTTGTCGAAGTTGAAGATATGGCACACGCAGTCGAAGACGAAGGCGGGGACCTTTCGCTCGCGGACAGGGGCCCCTTTGACCGCAGCCTTGCTGCGTGCCTTCTTGGTCGTTGCCATCTCACACCTCCTGGCTGATCGTATTCTCGCGGGCGATGCGCCGCTCACGCAACGGCGCCAGATCGTCGAGTGGCATCGCCAACGCATCGCGTGCTTTGGGCGAGAGCCGCTCATTGGTCCAGACCGGGTCCCAAAGCACCTCGACGTCCACTCGCTCAACGCCGTCGAGCCGCTCGAGCCGCTCCGGGATCGCCGTGCTCATGTTCGCGACGAACGGGCACCAGCCCGTCGTCAGCACGAGCCCGACGCGCACGTGGGAGCCCTCGACCTGGATCCGCTCCACGAGCCCCATGTCGACGATCGAGATCCCCCGGTCCTGGCAGCACGGGTCGTAGATCTCGCGCAGGGCGTCGATCACATCCTCTCGATCAATCACGGTCGCTCCTTCCTTCGCGGTCGGTGACGAGGCGAAATCCGGTGGTCCGGGTGGCCAGGTGGGGGTCGGCGGACAGGCCGCGGGCGCACCGCACGCCCCACGCG
>JBKKDD010000292.1:0-3951 GCA_046708705.1 Miltoncostaeaceae bacterium
GCGCCGCTCGGCCTCGGCCTCCCTGCGCTCCCGCTCGCGCTGCGCGGCGAGCATGGCGCCGAGCCGTCCCTTGGCGCTGGACAGCACCGCCTGCCTGCGTTGCAGCAGCCCGGCGACGACGTCGCGCTGGCGTTGACGGCCCGCCACCTCGGTCGCCGCGCCGGTTCGGTCTGCCAGCAGCTCCCGCCGCGCCTCGGCGGTGCGGCGTCCGAGCGCCTGAACGCTGCGCACGATGCCCGCGTCCTGGTCGCTGGCCCGCGACAGCGCCTCCGAGCCGCTCAGAAACGACGAGACGCTCCCGCTTGAGAGGATGAGCTGAATCCGCGACGGCGGCGGCTGCATGTATGCCGCCCGCAGGCGCTTGCCGAGGATCGTGCGCGCCCGCGCCAGGTCGCGCTGCGCCTTGCGCAGCAGCTCGCCGTTGGCCGCGATCCGTGCCTGGATCTGATCCAGTCGGTAGACAGCCCCGTTGTAGGCCTCGGCCGCCATGCCGACCTGCCGGTCGATCGCGGCGACGTCGGACTGGATCTGGGCGACCCGCGCCCGCAGCTCCGAGAGCGACGGCGCGCCCGACCCGGTCACCGGCAGCACGGCGCCCACCGCCAGGATCAGCAGCAGGACGCGTCGCGCGCGACGATGTGGGCGTGGTGTGTGCAGGTGGACCTTTCGACGAACGCCCGACGCGCGGAACGCCGGACGAACGGACCACGGTACCAACCCGACAATATTTGTCCAATTAGCGAAGGTTTTGAAATCCCCGTTGCACCGCGGGAGCCGATGCCGCGCGGACGTCGTGCCGCGTGCGATTGACCGCGTCCCCTGCGATCGCGACAATGGGGCCGTGCATCGCCGTCCCGCCCTGATCGTCGTCCTCGCAACGGTGATTGCGGCGATGGGAGCGATGACCGGCCACGGCGCGGGCTTCGTGCCGCCCGTTCCGGCTGCGACGCTGCCCCCCGTCGTCGCGATCCCCCAGTTCGGGCCCAAGTCGGAGGCGCAGGCCAAATCCACGCAGTACGTGTTCCCGGTGTTCGGGTCGGGCGCGTCGTTCACCAGCGACTACGGCGCCCCGCGCGCCGGCACCGGCTGGCATCAGGGCAACGACATCTTCGCGCCGATCGGCGTTCCGGTGCTCGCCGTGGCGGACGGGGTGCTGTCCAAGGTCGGTGTCAACACCCTGGGCGGCAACCGCCTGTGGCTGACCGACGACCTCGGTAACGCCTACTACTACGCGCACCTGTCCGGCTACGCCCCGCATGTCGCCGACGGCGTGCGAGTGCGCGGCGGCGAGATCATCGGCTTCGTCGGCAACACCGGTCAGGCGATCACGACGCCACCGCACCTGCACTTCGAGATCCACCCGGGCGACGGCACGAGCGTCGACCCCTACCCGTACCTGCTCGCCTGGAAGCGCGGCACCAACGTCTCGCTGGCCTTCAGCGCCGCTGTGGTCTCGCGCGGCCAGGCGCCGGCGGTCGGCGCCGTGCTGATCGGGCAGGAGTCACGGCTGGACCCCGTGGGCGACACCGGTGACGGGACCGCTCAGGCCGTTCCCTAGTCGTCGTCATAGCGCGACCGCGCCGGAGGCCGCCACCACCGCCGAGCCCGCGACCTCGACGCCGGTGATCGCGTCCGCCGCACCGTGCGCGGTCGCGAACAACGTGCTGGGGCGGCCGATCTGGGCGATCTCGATCTCGTCACCGAACGCGATCCGGCCGTGGCGGACCAGGTGGCAGGCGAGCGGTCCGGCCGCCGATCCCGTGGCGGCATCCTCGGGGATGCCGTCGCCCGGCGCGAACATGCGTGTGGTCCATGAGCGTCCGGAGCTCGCGACGCAGTTGACGCCGACGATCCGCCGGTCGGCGCGGTCGGGTCAACCCGGCGACGGCGGCGGAATCGGGACGGACGGCCTCCACGTCGGCGACCCGGGGCAACGCGACGAAGACGTGGGGGACGGCCGTTGTCGTACACCTCGACGGGAAGCTCCGCGCCGACGAGGCCCAGCGCGGTCAGCAGCGTCGCCGTCGGCCGGGAACACGAACACGCTCTCGCTGAACGCCATCTCCCGGGTGAGGGGTTGCAGCACTCCTCGGGGATCGCCGGGCCGTCGGTGAAGACCGCGAACTGGTTCCCCGCGAGCGCGACGTCGGTGAACACGTCAACGACGAGAGACGGATGCGTCGCCACCGGCGGAGCGTACCGTCCGCCGCGACCCCCTATTGTCTGCGGCCCAATGGAACGCCCCACACGCGATGACGAGCTGCAGGTGACGGTCGGCGACCTGGCCTTCGGCGGGCAAGGCGTCGCCCGCTCCGACGGCTACGTCGTCTTCTGCTCCGACACCGCGCCCGGCGACCGGGCGACGGTGCGGGTGCGCAAGGCCAGGCGGAGGTTCGCCGAGGCCGATCTGGTCGCGGTGCTGGAGCCAGGGCCCGACCGCATCGTCCCCCCTTGCCGCTACGTGCCGCGCTGCGGCGGCTGCCGGCTGCAGCACATCGATTACGCGACCACGCTGGCCGCCAAGCGCGAGCAGATCGTCGAGCACCTGGCACGCATCGGCCACCTGCCCGACGTGCCGGTGTTGGAGCCGGACGCCGCGGTGGAGCCGTTCGCCTACCGCAACAAGATGGAGTACTCCGCCGCCCCGGGGCCGGACGGCGCGCTGACGCTGGGGTTCCACATGCGCGGGCGCTGGGACCAGGTCGTCGACGTCCACGAGTGCATGCTCGCGACCCCGCTCGGCAACGCCCTGCGCGAGAGCGTCAGGGAGTGGGCCGTGGCCGAGGGCATCCGCCCCTTCGATCAGCGTCAGGTCGCGCGCACCGCCGACGACGATCGCCGCGACCCGCAGGTGGGCGCGCTTCGCCACGTCGTGGTCCGGGTGGGGGTCAACACCGGCCAGGCGCTCGTGACCGTCGTGACCGCGCCCGGCGCCGAGTCCGCGGTCGACCGGCTCGGCCCGCACCTGGCGGCCGCCCACCCGGAGCTGGTCGGCCTGGTGCACTCGATCAACGACGGCGTCGCCGAGGTGACGGGCGGTCTGCCGTCACGCATCGTCTGGGGGCAGGACTGGCTCCAGGAGCAGATCCACGGGGTCACGCTGCGGCTCTCGTCCGGCGCCTTCTTCCAGACCAACACCAAGATGGCCGAGCGTCTGTACGACCGGGCCGCCGAGGCCGCGGGCCTGACTGGCGGCGAGGTGCTCTACGACCTGTATGCCGGGGCCGGCAGCGTCGGCCTGATCCTGGCGCCCAAGGCGTCCGAGGTGATCGCGATCGAGCTGATCCGCGAGGCCGTGCGCGACGCCAAGGCCAACGCCAAGGCGAACGGCTTCACGCGCTACCGCGCGCTGTGTGGCGACGTGCGGGTCGTGCTGCGCGAGGAGCGCGGCAAGCTGCCGCCGCCGGACGTGGCGATCGTGGATCCCCCTCGCGCGGGGCTTTCGGGTGGCGCGATCCGGCGGATCCTGGAGCTCGCGCCGCCGGTGCTCGTCTACGTGTCGTGCCATCCGGCGACATTCGCCGACAACGCCCGCTCGTTCGTCGATGGCGGCTACGACCTGGAATGGGTGCGCCCCGTGGACATGTTTCCCCAGACCCCGCACATCGAGGCCGTCGCCCGGTTCGCGCGACGCGCCGACGCTCCGGAGCTGTAAGTGCGGGTCTCAGCCAAGGCCGACTATGCGGTGCGTGCCGCGATCGAGTTGGCCGGCGCGGCGGAGGGCGCGGCGACCAAGGGCGATGCCATCGCGCAGGCCCAGGGAATCCCGCTCAACTTCCTGGAGAACATCCTCGCCGACCTGCGCCACGCCGGCCTGGTCGGCAGCCGCCGCGGGCACGACGGCGGCTACTGGCTCGCCAAGCCGCCCGCTGAGATCACCGTCGCCGACGTGATCAGGGCCGTGGACGGGCCGCTCGCGTCGGTGCGCGGCGAGCGGCCCGAGAAGACGAC
>JBKKDD010000293.1:0-3609 GCA_046708705.1 Miltoncostaeaceae bacterium
GCATGTTGTATCGACCGGTCCGAGATATCTCAGGGCATCCTCGACGAAGCGAAGCGGCTTCGCGCCCTTACCACCGGGCGGCTCAGCATCGTCCACGTCTCCGAATGGGGGATTCTGTTCGGCGCCTTCCCCGGCGTCACCCCAACGGACCCCGAGTTCATCAGGCAGGACTCCAAGCGGTGGTTCGACGAGGTCGTTGCGGCGAACCCAGGTTGCGAGGGAGTCTTCCTCGACGGGTACCCACCCACTGTCGTGTGTGATTGGGCGGACGGCGCTGATGTCGACCTGCTCGTCGCCTCGTCGAGCCGTGGACTGGTCGCCCGCGTGCTCCTGGGAAGTTTTGCCGGGTACCTCGCACGTCACGCGCCGTGTTCGGTTCTGCTCACGCGGCCGGCCGTCGCGCAGCATGGTCCCGGCACCTAGCTTGAGCGCCGTTACGTGCATCATGGTACGGGTTGAACATTTCCGCGCGCCACCTGAGAAGCGTGTGACGCAGTCGCCAGGTCGCCACGCCTGATGAGTCTGGCGGCGACCGCGGCCAGCGCACCGAATTCGGTGAGGGACGTCGCCGACCTGCCATGTGCGACCAACGAGGGTGACAAACGCATCGTTGTTCCAAAAGTGGGGAGTGGCGTGGACGACGGCGCGTATGGCGTCTGGGAAACACATCGAGCGGCACCATCGAACCGCCGATCGCGGCAAAGCCGATGAGCGTGACCTGATCGCGATGCTCTTGCGATCACGACAGGGAGCGAGTGGAGATGGCACACATCGAAGGAGAGAGTCTCATCATCAGAAGAACACCCAGACCGCCTCGGTGCCCGCGGGCCGGCCTGGGTGTCCAACGGGTGATCGACGTCGACGAGAAGGACGTCGAGATCGCTCCGGGAAAGGTGCAGCGGGTCTGGACGTTCGGGCCGAAGGTCCCGGGTGCTTCACGTTCTCGTTCAAAGCCACCATGCCCGGCGTCCTCATGTACCACTGTGGTGCCGCGCCCGTCGTGCACCACATCGCCAACGGCATTTACGGGATGATCATCGTCGAGCCCAAGGAGGGCCTGCCGCCGGTAGATCTTGAGTTCGCGTTCGTCCAGAGCGACTTCTACCCGGGCGCCGGTGCGGGGAGGGCCGCGGACGACGCGGCCTTGATGGCGGCCCAACCGGAGGTGATTGCGTTCAACGGCTACGCCGCGCAGTACAAGGACAAGCCGATCCGGGTCAAGCGCGGTAAGCGGATCCGGGTCTTCGTCCTGGCGGCCGGCCCGAACACCTGGTCGGCGTTCCACGTCGTCGGGACGATCTTCGACCGGGCCTGGATTGACGGCATCCACCCCGAGAACCTGAGCGTCGGCAATCAGACACTCAACCTCTCCCCCTCGCAAGGCGCGGTGGCCGAGTTTACGTTAAGCGAGGAGGGCACCTACCCATTCGTCAGCCACGATTTCACGAGTGTTGCCAAAGGCGCGGTCGGTCTGTTCGCAACCGAACACGTGAGGGGCGGCGTCTCGCACTAGTAGTGCTCCGAGTCCTGCGGGCGGTCCGGGCGTTGGCGTCTGGATCGCCCGCCGTGTCGCGTCGGGACTCATCACGAGATGACCGAGATGGCGGCCCTGGGAGGTCACTTCGGGGTCGTCGTGACGATCCTGCTTGCGTCGCGGACGCGACAGCACGATTTCGTCAGCCAGGTTCTGTCAGAACGCGAACTTCATGATGGCCTCGTGTTCGCTGCAGCAGCGCTCGTCGTTCTGCCACTGGTTCCTGATCGACCGGTCGGTCCATACGCGGTGTTCAACCCGTTCATCGTCTGGCGTCTGGTCGTGATCGTGATGGCGATCAGCGCGTTCGGTACATCGCGCGACGGTTGTTGGTCCCCGGTAAGGGCTTCCCCTGGCGGGCCGCGCCTCGCGGCAGCCGAGGCCGCCGAGTAAACCCGACGATGCAGCCAGGGCCCCCGTGGTCACTGTTCCAGGGCGTGTGCGATTGCCCTGGACCACTCGGCGACGTCGTCCCAGTCGCGGAAGTCGCCCTCTGGCGCGCGTACCGCCCGCACAACGGTTCGCTCCCCGAAGCTCAGCCTGTGCTTTTCGAGCCGTCCGGTGAACAGGCGGTGCTCACGGGCGCCGGTCAGAGCAGCGATCTCGTCGATCTGCACGGCGGTGTTCCTGTGTGGGGTGCGGAGGGTCCCCGAGAGGCCCGCTGCTGAAAAGCCATACCGTCCTTGCGGCGAGGGCCTCCTTGTGCGCCTCGACGAAGCGCTTCGCTGCATCCATCCAGTTCCCGAGGTAGACGGCACTTCCGAGTACGACGGCGTCATACCTGTCGAGACCGTCGACGTCCTCCACGCGGCGGACGTCGCTTGCGACGCCGGCCTCTGCAGACACGTGAGGGCCGTCGGTGACGTCGAAGGTGCGGCTGCACACAATCGAGGCGTCACGTCCCCACGACGGTGCCCACGATCGCGAAGTAGATCAGGATGGAGAGCAGGTCTTGGATGACCGTCGCGAGCGGACCGCTCCCGAATGCCGGGTCGACCCCCAGACATTTGAGAAGCGCCGGTAGGACCATGGCCACGATCGTCGCCGTTGAGCAGGCTCCGAACAGGGCTATTGCGACCGCGATGATGACCTCCACATCGCCCCAGGCGGCGAGCCCGATCGGAATGAACAGGCCAGCGAGAACGACGCCCACCAGCAAGCCGGTCATGAGTTCCCGGCCGACAACCTGTCTGACCGGGATCCCGACGGAGAGACCGCGTATCAGGAGCGTCTCGGTCTGCGTCCCGACCGCGTCCGCCATGTAGACGATCCCGGGGATGAACAGCGCGACGAGCAGGTTGGCCTGGAGCTGTTCTTCGAACCGCCCGACGATGGCTGCCGCGACGAGGGCACCGGCCAGACCGACCAGCAACCACGGAATGCGGTGCCAGAACCGACGCGCGATGCCCTCCAGACCGACGCATCGGGCAGCCTCGGCATCATGGAGGAACCCACCGATGCGTGCCATGTCCTCGTCATGTTCGCGCAGGACCACCTCGAGCATCCGCCATGACGGGATCATGCCCTTGAAACTGCCGTTCTCGTCGACGACCGCGATGCTGCTTTTCTGATGCCGGACCGCGTGCCATGCGGCGAGCTCCTGATCAGTTCCGGCGGTGATGCTCGGCGGATCGGGATCCATAATGTCCCGGAGCGTGTCGTCCCCTGATGCAGCAAGGAGGTCTTCGATCCGGACAATGCCAACCAGGAGTCCTGCATCGACGACCGCGATATCTCGGGCGCTGTCGAACCGTTGTCCGACCATGGCCCTCCGAAGCTCGTCGGCCCGCTGGCCCGGCTCGGCCACCGGAACACGATGGGCCAGATGCAGGGCCGCCGTCGCCTGCTGTGGTGCGCGCAGAACCTCGCTCATACGGGCTCGATCGTCTCCGTGTGCACGTCGATGCCTCCTCGGTGGTCGCCATGAGTCACTTCCGCACGTGGCGTCAACGTGAGGTTGCCAAGCCAGATATCGGACACCATCCGGGCGTGGCCGGATGCTCGATGTGGTGAACTACTACTCGTGTCGGCGCCGCCTGAATACTGACCCCCGCGTGCCGGTTGAATATTGACCC
>JBKKDD010000294.1:0-2925 GCA_046708705.1 Miltoncostaeaceae bacterium
CATCGACGACGGTCACCAGTGGGGCGGTGACATCGGCAGGAAACAGACGGTCGACGATCGCCGCCTCGCCGGCGCCCAGGCCCTGGCGTGCGCGGATCGCGCGGAACAGCAAATCGGGGCTCGTCAGGCACAGGGCCTCGGCGGGCACACCCGATGCGGTCAGCTCGTCGGCGGCCTCGAGAACCTGGGGCATCACCGCGCCCACGCCGACCAGCGTCACCGCGGCGGCGTGACCCGTTGCGCGCGGATCGCGCAGCCGGTACCCGCCGGCGAGCACATCGCGTCGGCGCTGGGCGATCGCTTCCTCGCCAACCGGCATGGCCGCGAGCAGCTGGTCGATCGGTCGGGTCGACAGGCGAAAGTACGCGGACGTGCCGTCGGGGCGGCCGAGCTGCGACAGCGCGTGCAGCAGCGTCCACTCCAGGTCCTGAGCGAACGCGGGCTCCCAGGCGACGACGCCGGGTTGGGCGATACCGATGCCGGGGGTGACGATCGACTGGTGCGCTCCGCCCTCGGGCGCCAGGGTGACCCCCGACGGTGTTCCGATCAGGATCGACTGGCCACCGGCGTACACGCCGAATGACCAGGGCTCGAGGGACCGCCCGACGAACGGGTCGTAGACCGTGCCGACGGGAAGCAGCGGCTGGCCGTCGCGCTCCCACGTCACGCCGAGCTCACCCAGTAGTCCGACGAGGTTGGTCTCCGCGATGCCGAGCTCGATGTGGCAGCCGTGGTCATGCTCACGCCAGCGCACCAGGGTGCCGGTGTCACCCGCGAACCAGTCGATGCGATCGCCGATCGACCACACGCCCATCGCGTTGATCCAGCCGCCGAGGTTGGTCGAGGTCGCGACGTCGGGGCTGACCGTCACCACGTGCGCTGCCACCTCGGGCGCCTCGCGGACGAGATCGCTGAAGAACCTGCCCAAGATCTGCTGCGTCGAGGTCGTGCCGCGATGGTCGCGCCCGAGCGTGTGCGGAATGTCCGGTGGCGGGCGGCGCCGGGCCTGCGCGCGGGTCAGGCGTGCATGGGTGGTCGCACAGAGCGACGCGGCGGGGCTGTCCGGAGCCGGCGGCGCCCACGGGTCGTCGCGCTGGGCGCCGAGCTCCACGGCGAGTTGGTCCATCTGCTCGGGGTTGAGGAGCGCCGAGTGGTTGGCCGGGTGTCCCTCGGTCGGCAGCCGCCATCCCTTGAGCGTGTACGCGAACACGATCGCCGGCCGGTCCACCATCGCGTCGGCCTGATGGTAGGCGTCCAAGAGCGCATCCAGATCGTGGCCACCCAGATCGCGTATCGCCCGGCGAAGCTGCGCGTCGTCCAACTCGCCGATCAGGGCCGCGACGCGCTGGCGCCCGCGGCCGGTGCCCGGGAGGCCCTCGCGCACCTCGGCGTCGGTCGAGCGCAGCAGGTGCTGGAACTCCTCGTTGGGCATCTCGTCGATCCGCCGATGCAGATCCGCGCCGCCGCGAAGCTCGAACAGCTCGGTCAGGAACCGCCCGTACTTGAGCGTGATGGTGTGCCAGCCGGCCGCCTGGAACATGCCGATCAGCCGGTCGATCGCGATGTCCGGCACCACCCGGTCCAGTGATTGGCGGTTGAGGTCGACGACCCACATCACCTCGCCGAGGTTTGGCACCAGCGGGTCGACCAGTGCCTCCCACACCGCACCCTCGTCCAACTCGGCGTCGCCGATCAGCGCGATGTGGCGGCCGCCGACGTCGACCTCGAAGTGGCCGGCGACGTACCGATGCGCGAGCGCAGACCACAGCGTTGCGGTGGCGCCGATCCCAACCGACCCCGTGCTGAAATCGACCGGGTCGGGATCCTTGATGCGGCTCGGATAGCTCTGAAGCCCGCCGAATCCGCGTAACGTCTCCATGTCACGCGGCGCCAGATGCCCGAGCAGGTAGTTGATCGCGTGGAGCACCGGTGAGGCGTGGGGCTTGACCGAGACCCGGTCGGGGGCCTCCAGGAAGCCGAACCACAGCGCGGTCATGATGCTCACCATCGACGCGCTCGAGCCCTGGTGTCCGCCGACCTTGACGCCGGACTGGTTGGGGCGGACCGTGTTCGCGTGATCCACCATGGCCGCGGCCAGCCACAGCACGCGCGACTCGATCTGGCGCAGGACTTCGGTGTCGACCGCGTCGGCATGGCGTGCGACGGCCATGCGATTCATCCTATTGCGTCGTCGTCACCCGACCACCCCGGGCTCCGGCACGTCAGTCAGCGGGCGGGGGCGCCCACCGACTCGACCATGGCCAGGGTTGCGGCGTCAACCGCCTCGACCACGGCGCGAACGCGCTCGGTGGTGACGTCGAACCTCGCCACGCCGAGCACCGTGTGCACCGGAACCGCCTGCTGGTAGCTCGAGAGCAGGAACGCCCCGTCGGCGCCGGCGAGATCGTCGAGTGCCATCTCACGCTCGATCGTGCGCACCGCCCCGGTCGCGATGCGGCGGGTGATCGAGTCGAGCACCCCGGCGTCGAGCGGCGGGAAGACGAGCGTCTCGCCCTCGAGCCACGCGAACGACGTGGTCGGCCCCTCCAGGATCACGCGGTCGTCGGCGCGATAGAGCAGCGCGTCGTTCATGCCCTGGTCCTTCGCCATCCGCTGCGCGCGCATGTTGGCGGAGTAGGAGAGAGTCTTGACCCCGATCAGAAGCGGCGTGACGCGATGGGCGATCGGCAGCAGGCCGATGCCCTCGGGACCGAACGTCGGGACGGGCTCCTCCCGCCAGATTCGGATGCCGCCGCGGGTGACCATCAGGCGCACGCCGCAGTCGGGGTTGATGGTCGCCTCGCAGAACGCCGCCATTTCGTCCAGCAGCAGGTCCCGGTCGATCGGGATGCCAGCGCCCGCGCCCGATTTGGCCAGGCGCTCCAGGTGGGCGTCGGGCGTGCGGGGCCTGCGGCCGTAGAACCG
>JBKKDD010000295.1:0-6074 GCA_046708705.1 Miltoncostaeaceae bacterium
AGGGCCAGCATCTTGGCGGACGGATGCTTTTTGACAAACTCCGAGATGGGCTCGGCGAACAGCATCATCACCACGATCGCGATCATCACCGCGGCGATCATCACCTCGATATGGTCTGCGATCCCCACCGCGGTGATCACGCTGTCGAACGAGAAAACCAGGTCGAGCACCATGATCTGCGTGACAACCGCGTAGAACCCTGCCTCGATCGCGACGCTGCCGACCAGCTTCTCGCCGACGCGCCCGCGCCCGAGCGCCTCGGGAGCCTTGAACATGGCCGGCGGGTCCTCGACCTCCTCCAAGAGCGCCGTCAGGTGCTCGGTCAGCTCCTCGGGCGTGCGGCACGCGGGGGTCGCGTCGACGAAGCGAAAGAGCGCGGCCTGCACGTCGGGCCGGTCGGCGACCATCTGCATCATCTTCTGGTCGACGGTCCGTGACGGGTGCCGAATCGCGGGCGGATAGGCCGCTGAGATCGACCGACCGACGTCCTGGATCGCCGCTTCCAATCCCTGCATCGAATGAGCATACGCCGGTGTCACGTGCGCGACGCTCACGGGACTGCATCGGTGTGCGTTCATGCCAACGCCCCCTATCCTGGTGCGTGACGTCGACTGAAAGGGTCACCGATGCCGTCGCTGTTCAACCGCTACAAGAGCCGCATCCCCGCCGCCGAGGCCGCGTTGCCCGGACGCGCTGCGACCATTCCCGTGGCCGAGCGCCACCTGGTGCTGGGGACGCCGATGACGCCGCCGTTCGCGGAGGGGATCGAGAGCGTGGTATTCGGCCTCGGCTGCTTCTGGGGCGCGGAGCGCTTGTTCTGGCAGGCGCCGGGCGTGTACACGACCGCGGTGGGCTACGCGGGCGGCGCGACGCCCAACCCGACCTATGAGGAGGTCTGCAGCGGGCGCACCGGCCACACCGAGGTCGTGCTGGTCGCATGGGACCCGGCTAAGACGAGCTTCGACGAGATGCTCAAGATCTTCTGGGAGGGACACGACCCGACCCAGGGCATGCGCCAGGGCAACGACGTGGGCACCCAGTACCGTTCGGCGATCTACACCACGTCCCCGGCGCACCTCGAGGCGGCGGAGCGCTCGGCCGCGATGTTCGGCGAGCGGCTCACGGGCGTCGGGTTCGGCAATGTGACCACCGAGATCGCTCCGGCGGGTCCGTTCTTCTTCGCGGAGGACTACCACCAGCAGTACCTCGCCAAGAACCCCAACGGCTACTGCGGCCTGGGCGGCACCGGCGTCACCTGCCCCATCGGCATCGCCACGATCGACTAACGCCGCGCCGGCCAGGTGTCGCGCGCGACCCCGATGAGCGTGCGCACGAGGGGAGAGGGGCGCTCGTGGCGCCATGCCAGGGCGATCGCGATGCGCACGCCCGGTCCCTGCAGGGGGATGTAGACCAGCCCGTCGGTGCGCAGGCGCTCCATCGACGCGGGCACCAGCGACACGCCGAGCCCCGCGGCGACCAGGCCGACGATCGTGGGCATCTCACCGGCCTCCTGCACGACATCCGGGCTGAACCCGGCGTCGTGGCACGCGCTGATCACCTCGTCGTGGAACAGCGGGTTGAGGCGGCGTCCGAACAGCACGAAGCGCTCTCCCGCCAGGGCCGCCAGCGGCAGCCGGCGCCGGTGGGCGAGGGGGTGGAAGTCCGGCAGGGCGATGACCAGCGGCTCCTCGACGAGCGGTTGGGTCGAAACGTCGGGGGACGAGACGGGCATGCGCACCAGCCCGGCGTCCATCGCCCCCGCGGCGATCGCGGCGACCTGCTCGGTGGTCGCGAGCTCGGTCAGCGCCATGCGGGCGTCGGGGACCTCGTCGCGGAAACGCCGCAGGAGCGTCGGCAGCACCTCGTGGGCCGCCGAGCCCACGTAGCCCATGCGGATCGTCCCGGCGGTGCCGGTGGCGGCGTGGCGGACCGCCTCGGTCACCCGCGCCGCGTGGGCCAGAAGCTCGCGCGCCTCATCCAGCAGGACCGCGCCCGCGTCGGTCAGCTCGACGTGGCGGCGGGTGCGATGGAACAGCTCGATGCCCAGCCGTTCCTCCAGGCGCTTGATCTGCTGGCTCAGCGGCGGCTGAGCAATGCCGAGTGTCCGCGCGGCGCGCCCGAAGTGCAGCGCCTCGGCGACCGCGACGAAGGAGCGCAGGTGGCGGAGCTCGATCTCCGGTGATATCAAGAACGTCTCACTGAGTCGTCATCATTGGTATTGGACATATTATCGAGCACGTCCTACCGTAGATGACATGAGTTCACACGCCCCATCCCGACGCGGCGCCCTCGGCCCGATGGCGGGATTCCTGGTCGGCGCCAGCGCCATGTTCGCGACGATGTACTCGACGCAGGGGATCCTGCCCGAGATCGGTCGGGTGTTCGGGGTGAGCCCCAGCCGCGCGGGGCTGACGATCTCGGTCCTCGTCATCGCGGTGGTCGCAGGCTCCTGGATCTGGGGACCGCTGTCGGACCGGGTGGGGCGGCGCGGCTGCCTGATCGCGGCGAGCGCCCTGCTGGTGCCCACGTCGATCGCGGTGGCGGTGGCGCCGTCGTTCGAGTTTCTGCTCGCGTTCCGCGCCGTACAGGGCCTGGTGCTGCCGGGCCTGCTCGCCGTCGGCATCCCGTATGTGTCCGAGGTGTTCGTGCCCGCCTACGGCGCACGCGCGATGGGCTGGTACATGGCGTCGTTGATCTCGGGCGGGCTGATCGGGCGCCTGGGCGTGGCGCTGCTGTCGTCGGTCACCGGGTGGCGGTTCGCGCTCGGCGTGCTGGCGGTCCTGCCGCTGGTCGCGGTGGTCGTGATGATGCGGGGCCTGCCGCCGCCGCCGGAGCGGCGCCCCGACCGGGTGCGCGGACCGATCGCCAACCGCCGCGTCATCGCCGCCGCGCTGACCGGGCCCAGCCTGTTCTTCGTATTCGTTGGCGTGTTCTCGTACATCGGCTTCAGGCTCGAGGCCGCGCCGTTCAACCTGTCGCCGACGACGACGTCCCTGGTGTTCGGGCTGTGGGTGGTCGGGGCGATCGCGCCCGTCGCCGGACGTTTCGCCGAGCACGTCGGCTGGGCGCGGGTCGCGATGCTGGGCGTCATCGCGGCGGCGATCGGGGTGGCGCTGACCGTGCCGGACGTGCTGCCCACCACGGTGCTCGGCCTGGCGCTGATCACGGTCGGGATGTTCACGGTCGTCACCGCCGCGCCGATCGGCGTCGGCGGCGCGGAGGGCGTGCGCCCGGGGGCGGCGAGCGCGTTGTACTACAGCATCTACTACAGCGCCGGCGCACTTGGCGCGTTCCTGCCCGGTCTCGCGTGGCAGGCGGTGGGCTGGTCGGGCGTGGCGCTGGTCGTCGGCGCGGTCCTCGCGATCGCGGCCGTGGGCGCGTTGCTCGGTCAGATCGAGCGCCGGCGCGCCCCCGTTGCGATCAGCCGGCTGAGCGTCGGGTAGGAGACGGCGCGTCAGGGTCGAACGGCCTCACACCGGGTGGCAGTTGAGGCTCGACGCAACGTGCGCCGGGTGTGATGATGACGGGGCGGCCGGAGGGTCGCCGATAGGTGAAAGGAACACCCGCATGCGGCATCTGTTCGACATTAAGGAACGTGCGACCCATTCGCTCGTGGCCGACCAGCTTCGGGCCCTCGCGGATCAGATCGCGACGGGCTCGCTCAACATGGCCTACGACGACTGGCAGTCGCCGACGGTCATCGTCGATCCCATGGACGTGGTCATCGACCTGGTGCGCAAGAAGACCGGCGTCGAGCTGACGATCCAGATGCGCTGGCCCCTGCTCGACCCCGGGGCCTGACGCGCCGCCTACGGGCAACCCAGCGCGGTGGCGAGGGCGGGGATGTCGTCGACCACGAGGTCCCAGTCGCCGGTCGGCTCGAGGTCGGTGCGCTGCGCCGGTCCGTGCTCGGTCGGCCGCGCGATGAACGCGGTGCGCAGGCCGAGCCCGGCCGCCGCGGCCAGGTCGCCGTTGTGCGCCGCGGCGAGCATCACCTGGGGTGGGGAGAGCTCGAGCAGCGCGACGTTTCGCAGGTATGCATCAGGCAGCGGCTTGTAGGCACGCGCCGTCTCGGCCCCAAGCAGCACGTCGAAGGCCAGGTCGCCGTGCTCGGCCAGATCGGCCAGCAGTTCCGTGTTGCCGTTGGAGAGCGTGCCGACCGCGTACCGGGTCGCGAGGCGTGCCAGGCCGGGGCGGGCGTCCGGCCATGGCGACAGCCGGTGCCAGGCCATGGTCAGGCCGTCCAGTTTCGCGTCGGACACCCCACCGATCCCGTGCCTGGCCAGAACGCGCGCGAGGCTCTCGCGATGCAGCACGTCAAGCGGCGTCCAGCCGCGTCGTCCGGACCGCACCTCGTCCATCGCGGGCTGGTACTCGCCGCGCCAATCGTCGGCGACGCGCTCCCAGTCCGCCTCGATCGTGTTTGCGGCTCCAAAAGCCGCAAGCTCATGCGTGATCGACGATCGCCAATCGACGACCGTGCCGAACACGTCGAACACCACGGCTGAGATGGGCGTGGGCACGGCCGCACTCTCGCACGGGGTCGGATGGGCGTGGCACGGACGCGGTGGAGGGTCGTCGCCCGCCGGGCGACGCGCTACGTTCATCGGATGGGGATTCGCAGGGAGTTCGTGACGTTGACCGCCGCTGACGGACACGAGCATGACGCGCTGTTCCACGTCTCGGATCACGCGGAGCGGGTGCGGGCTCGTCGCACCGGCAGGCGCACCGCCCAAATCCACGTCCACGGGATCATGGGCAACTTCCTGGTCGGCACGCTGCGGTTCCTGCCGGCGCCGTACGCGCGGGTTGGTCTGCCGATGCTGGTCGTCGAGACGAGGATGGGCAACGTCGGCCAGTTGGTCGGAACGGCCATCGTCGAGGACACCCTGCTCGACCTGGACGCCGCCGTGGCATGGCTCGGGGATCGCGGGTACGACGACCTGGTGCTGAGCGGCTACTCGAGCGGCGCCACGGTGGCGGTGCGGTTCGCCGCGAGCCGGGAGCTTCCGCAGCTCAAGGCCCTCGTCCTCTATGCGCCACCGTGGGGCCTGCCGCAGGCTGCCCAGGATCGCAGCGACAAGTGGCGTTCCGATCCGGCCTATGACGAGATCGTCGCGCGTGTGCGGCCCCACGTGGCGGGTGACCCGAACGCGGCGTCGCCGGATCGGCTGTTCACGATCACCCGGAGCCTTGGCCCCAGCCGGCGTCCTGGGGACACCGAGGTCTACACCTGGCGCACGTGGTGGCACAGCCGGGGGCCGAGCGCGGTGGCCGCGATGACGTTTCGTCAGATCGGCCAGGTGCAGGCTCCGATCCTGATCGTGCAGGGGGACGCCGACGCGATGGTGGGCACCGACGAGGCCGAGCGGTTGGCGGGGGTTGCACGCGCGGCCGGCAATGAGCACGTGGACGTCGCCTGGATGGACGGGGCAGACCACGCGTTCCACGGCAAGGATCTCGCGGTCACCGACACCGTCGTCCGCTGGCTCGGTCGATGGGTGTGAGCCGTGGAACGGAGGGCTGGCGCCGGCTCGCCGCCGATCCGCGTCACGGGCTCGTCCTGGACCCGGTCACGGTCGACACCGAGGACGGCCACACCTGGGACGGGTTGGTGCTGATACCCGCGCGGGGCGGGGACTCCGCCCGCCGCCGGCTCTGCGTCATCGTGGTCCACGGGTCGGTCGGCAACTACGTGACCGGCCTCCCGCGGCGCGTCTCGCACGGGCTGGCGCAGTCCGGGTTCACGGTCCTGTCGGTCAACACGCGCATGGCGAACTTCGGCGCGTTCTTCGGCCAGGGGTTGTTGCACCACACACCGCTCGACCTGGATGCGTGGATCGGGCTGGCGCGGCGGATGGGGCACCCCAGGATCGTGCTGTTGGGCTACAGCATGGGCGCGACGACGGTGACCGCCTTCCAGGCCCAGCACCGCCCGCCCGAGGTCGCCGGGCTGTGCACGCTGGCGCATCCCGCGTCGCTGCCGGCGTCCCTGCGCCGCCGGTGGGAGCGATTCGGTGCCGAGCCCGACTACGCGACGGTGGCGGCGCGCGCCCGTGAGGTCGTCGCGGCGG
>JBKKDD010000296.1:0-6465 GCA_046708705.1 Miltoncostaeaceae bacterium
GGTCAGGGGCGCGTGCTGCGCGAGGGAACCCGCGTGGCGCTGCTTGCGCTCGGCTCGCGCGTGGGACCGTGCCTTGACGCCGCCGCGCAGCTCGAGGCCGACGGAATCTCCACGACGGTGGCGGACGCGCGCTTCGCGAAACCGCTCGATCTGGGCCTGGTGCTGCGCCTGGCCGCCGAGCACGAGTGCCTGATCACGGTCGAGGAGGGCGCCGTCGGCGGGTTCGCGAGCCATGTCCTGCACGCCCTTGCCGGTGCGGGCGCCCTGGACCAGAGACTCTGCGTACGCTCGATGACCCTGCCCGACCGGTTCCTCGAGCAGGACACCCCCGAGCGCATGCTGACGCTCGCGGGGCTCGACGCGGACGGCATCGTCGCGACCGTCCGCACCGCCCTGGGGTACCCGGCGTTCGTCTGAGCCGCGGATGGGCTACTCGCTAGCTAGACCCTCACGGCCGGCTCGGTCGGCGCGGGGTGGACGTCCGGGTGGAGTGCATGGGCCAGGATCGCCAGGCTGTCCACCAGCCGCGGGCCGGGCCGGCTGAAATAGGCGTTGCCATCGGTCACGTACACCTGTCCCATGCGTACGGCCGGCAGATCGGACCACCCCGGTCGTGCGCGCAAGATCGGGATGTCCTGAAGCGTGCGCGCCACCGGCCACCCGCAGCATGCGACGACGATCACGTCGGGCTGCGTGGCGACGACCTGCTCCCACCCGATCGTGCGCGAGGCCTCCCCGGGCGATCCCAGCACGTCGATGCCTCCCGCAAGGCCGATCAGCTCGGGGTTCCAATGGCCGCCGTTGAAGAGCGGGTCGATCCACTCGAGGAACGTCACCCGCGGCCATGCGGCGCGAGGGATGGTCGCCGTTCGCGCTGCCACCCCGTCGATGCGCTTGCGCGCCGCCGCGACGACCTCGGCCGCGACGTCCGCTCGCCCCGTTGCCGCGCCCACGGCCACGATCGCGTCGAGCACCTGGGAGAGCGTCATCGGCTCCAGATTGACTACGGGTGGGTTGCCGGGCAGCTCGCACGCCGCCTGCGTCACCTCGGTCGCCGCGACCGCGCAGACGTCGCAGAGCGCCTGCGTCACGATCAGGTCAGGCGCAAGCCTCCGCAGCGCCGGCAGGTCGAGGTGGTAGAGGGCCTTCTCGGTCGCGAGCTGCTCCCGCACCAGCGCGTCGATCTGAGCGCTCGTCGCGTCATGCGGGATGAGCGTCGTCGTGATCTTCGGGAGGTCGCGGACGCGTGACGGGTGGTCGCACTCGTGGGTGACGCCCACGAGCGACCCCTCGAGCCCGAGGGCGCAGATGATCTCGGTCGCGCTCGGCAGCAGGCTCACGATCCGCATGCGCGGACGGTACCAACCCCGTGCTACTGCTCCAGGGCGGCGCGTGTCGGCGCCGTCCGGGCGCGCGCGACCCAGAACCGCTCGAGCGCGGCGTCGATGCGTGGGGTGTCCTGACCGAGATCGTCACGGTCCCGCCGGTGGCGCAGATAGTCGACGATGACCGCGGCCTCCTCGCGGCAGAACACCGACAGGCGGTGGCGTGAGGCGTCCTCCCAGGTGATCGCGCCGTAGCGCCGCCCTCCCAGCAGGACCGGGCCGCCCGAGCTGTGGCCGACGCCGAGATCGGGCGACGAGTACGTGAGCTCCGAGAAGCCGTGGATCAGGCCGAAGAGCGGATCGGCGGTCTGGAGCTCGTCCCGCACGTCGGCGGAGAGATAGGCGGGCAGGAAGAACCGCAGGCCCGCCTCGCTGAAGAACGACAGCGCCGAGTAGTGCACGTCCAGGAACGCCGTATCCAGGTCGCGCCAGTCGGTCGTCCCGACGAACGCGCCGATCTCGTCGAACGGCTCGCTTCCCTCGAACGACCCCTGCAGGAACGCGTCGCCCGGATGCGGCGCGGTGAACGTCCGGTCGATGGCCTCGAGTAGGGCGGCGCTCATCGGCCGGCGCCGACGGGCTCCGGGACCCCCGGGGCGGTGTCGGCCACGAGGCGCGTGATCGTCTGCAGCAACTCGTCCGGCACGAACGGCTTCTCGAAGTACGCGTCGGCGCCCGCCTCCATCGCGTTGAGGCGGTCGGTCACCCGTGTGCGCGCGCTGATCATCACGTTGGCCGGACGCCAGCCGTCCTGGCGACGCACCCGCCGGACGACGTCGAGTCCCCGGGCGAGCGGCATCATGACGTTCAGCACCAGGACATCCGGTTGCTCGTCGAGCGCGATGCTCATCGCGGCGATCCCGTCGCCGGCATCGAGGACCGCATGGTCGGCCCGCTCGAGCTGGTCGCGGAGGATTGCGCGCAGAAGCTGGTCGTCGTCTGCGACGAGGATCGTCGCCATGGCGCTCCGGAGGGTGGTGAAGGGTGCGGCGTGACGCCACATCCGGCGTCCCGCACGGCTTATCGGCGCGTCTTTGGCAAACCTAATGAATTGTTTACCGACGGGACCGGCGGGTTGCCCTGGCCACGGCGGTGGTCTTGCGCAACTCCCGGCCGGCGGGCAAGGTCGCGGGGTGAGCGATCCTTCCCCCGGCAGGGCGACGTGGGAGAACCGCAACTTCGCGCGGCCGGAGGGGCTCTGGTACATGCGCCACGCCGCCGCCCTGTCGCGATGGCCGATCGTCGACGAGGAGTGGGCGCGCCGCATCGAGGCGCGTCGCATCGCGATCGACCAGCCCCATCGGGGTGGTGCTGTCCGCCCGCCGGTGCCCGGGAACTGAGCGGACGCGGGATCAGGCGCGCGCGCGAAGCGCCCGGCGGTCAACCTTGCCGGTCGCCCCCCGCGGCAGCTCATCGACGAACGTGACCGTCGCCGGGGCCATGTACGGCGCCAGCCGGTGGGCGACGTGGCGTCGCAACTCGCCGGCCAGGTCGGCGGGCAGGCCGTCGGGATCGCGCGTCACGACGAACGCCGACGTCTGCACCAGCCCGTCAGGCCCGGGAATGCCGACGACGGCGGCCTCGGCGACGGCGGCATGCTCGTGCAGGATCCCTTCGACCTCGATCGGACTGACCCACTTGGCGTCAACCTTGAACAAGTCGTCGGCGCGGCCCAGATGCCGGTACACGCCGTCGTCGCGACGCAGCACGTCGCCCATCCGAATCCAGGGGCCGTAGACCACCTGACGGGTCTCCTCCGCGCGGCGCCAGTACCCGGTCGTGTTCGACCGGCTCTCGATCCAGAGGCGGCCGGGGACCCCGTCGGGGACGGGCT
This sequence comes from Miltoncostaeaceae bacterium, assembly GCA_046708705.1. Classification (GTDB taxonomy): domain Bacteria; phylum Actinomycetota; class Thermoleophilia; order Miltoncostaeales; family Miltoncostaeaceae; genus CALMEC01. The sequence goes on from JBKKDD010000296.1 coordinate 3,220, forward strand.
GACCGTCGTCGTCGGCGAGTCGGATCCGGACGTCGTCGACGACCCGGCCGAGGGTTCCGGGCGCCGGCTCACCCGGACGCGTCGAGATCACGATGTTGGAGCACTCGGAGCATCCGAGCCCCTCGATCAGCGTGGCCTTCGTGATGTGCGCGATCCGCCGGCCCACGTCGGCAGGCAGCGCATCTCCGGACGACACCGCCAGCCGCACGCCGTGCAGGACCTTCGGCTCGGGGTGGCGCTCCAGGAACGTGGCGAGCTGCGCCCAGAACGTCGGAACCCCCGACAGCACCGTCACCCCGTGCCGGGCGACCAGCGACGTGACGCTGCGTACCGTCGGCTTGCCCGGCGCGAGCACGCAGGCGGCGCCGCGGCCCAGCGGGCGAAAGAACCCGTTGCCGAAACCGAGCGAGGCGAACAGGCGCGCCACGCTGTGGCAGCGATCGCCCGGACCCAAGTCCAGGACCTCGGCCGCGTAGCCGTCCACGCTGACCCGCAGGTCGCGGTGGGCGTGCATCGCGCCCTTGGGCCGCCCCGTCGATCCAGACGAGAAGATCATGTATGCGAGGTCCTCGGGGTGGACGGCGGCGATCGGCTCGGGCGCTCCGTCCAGCAGGTCCCCCGAGTCCACCCGCGTGACATCCGGCGGCAGCGGCTCGTCGGGGTCGCATACGGCGGCGGCGGGCTCCAGATCCTGCAGCGCGGCCAAGGTGGTGCGCCCGCCGGGCTCGAGCGGAATCGCGACGGCGCCGATTCGCGCTGCGCCCAGGAACGCGGCGCACCAGAGCCGTCCGTCCGGAACGACCACTGCGACGCGATCGCCGCGCCGCACCCCCGCGCGGCGCAGCCGGCCCCCCGCCCGGGCCGAGGCGTCGTCCAGGTCGTCAAAGGACCACGCGTGCGCGCCCTCGATCACGGCGACGTCGGCGCCACGACCGGCACGGCGGTGCTGCTCGACCAGCAGGTCGACCAGGTTGTCACGGGGGCTGCGCGTCGGGGTGGGCGGCGTCGGGGGAGCAGCGGGCGCCGTGGGGAGGGTGGCCTGCGTCAGGGCGTCGATCGCGTCCAGCGGGATTCGTGACGGCAGCGCCAGCACGACGTCGGTCACGCCGACCGGCGCGTACTCGGCGAGCCGGTCGCGGACCTCGTGGACGGTGCCGACGATCCCGGTCGTGCGGAGCCATCGCAACAGGCTCGCCGGCGAGGAGCCCAGCGCCGTGGCCTGGGGGGTCAGCCAGGCAAGCCCTTCGCGCTCGGTCGGGTAGGCGAACGCGAACGTGTAGAGGCAGTAGGCGGGCGGCTCCCGCTCAGCGGCGAGCCGTGCCTCCTCCACGATGGCGCGGCGACCCGCGAACTCCGCGGGGGAGAGCCACGCCGAGATCATGCCGTCGGCCCGCGCGCCCGCCAGCCGAAGCAGCCGCGACTTGTGCGCAGCAAGCCACATCGGCGGGCGGGACACCGGCCGGTTCGGCGGCGTCCCGTCCGGCGCGTCGCCCATCGCGCGCATCGTCTCCAGCGTGCGGACCAGCCCCGCCGTGCGCTCGGCCGGCCGGCCGAACGGGTACCCGAAGGCGTCGTGCTCCGCGCGGTCCGACCCGGTCCCCAGCCCGACCACCAACCGGCCGTCGCTGATGACGTCGAGCACCGTCGTCATCTTGGCGGTCAGGGCCGGGGCGCGGTAGGCGGCCGAGACCACCGCGATGCCCAGGCGCACGCGATCGACGAGCGGCGCCAGCGCGGCGAGCGTCGTCATCGCGTCGAAGGTCGGCTCGGCCTTGTCCCGCCCGGGGGACTGCAGGTGGTCGTTCACCCAGATGCCGTCGAACCCGAGGTGCGCGATCCGCGCCGCCGCATCCCGGATCTCTGCCCAGGTGGAGCCGTACTGCGGTATCCGCACACCGATTCTCACCTCGGCAATGCTGGCCTTCCGCCGGTCCCGCCACAACCCCGCGCTGGCCGGGACCGTCCACTCGCGCGGTCAACCGACCGCGCCACCAGCGCGATGCAATTCGACCCGTGACCAGTGACGGCCAACGCGCCAGTGGCGACTTGACTGCCAAGTGGCCGTCGCGTCCGCCAAGTGGCCAATCTCCACGAGGCATCGACGGGGGCGCTGTGGCAGGATGCCCGGCCGTGAGTGCCGAGCAATACATCTTCACCATGTACCGGATGTCGAAGTCCTACGGCTCCGGTGCCACCAAGGTCCTGGAGGACGTCACCCTGGCGTTCTACCCGGGCGCGAAGATCGGGGTCCTCGGATACAACGGCGCCGGCAAGAGCAACGTGCTGCGGCTGATGGCGGGCATCGAGCAGCCGTCCTCCGGGGACGCGCTGCTGGCGCCGAGTGCCACGGTCGGCCTGCTGGAGCAGGAGCCCAACCTGGATGATTCCAAGGACGTGCTGGGCAACGTCGAGGACGGTGTTGCCGCGACCAGGGCGCTGCTGACCACTTACGGCGAGCTCAGCGCGAAGCTCGGCGAGCCGCTGTCCGACGAGGAGATGGCCGCGACGCTGGACGAGTTCACGAACGTCCAGGAGGCGATCGAGCGCGCCAACGCCTGGGACCTGGACCGCCAGCTCGAGATCGCGATGGACGCCCTGCGCTGCCCGCCCGCCGACGCCGACGTCACGACGCTGTCGGGCGGCGAGCGCCGCCGCGTCGCGCTGTGCCGGCTGCTGCTGTCCGCGCCCGACCTGCTGCTGCTGGACGAGCCCACCAACCACCTGGACGCCGAGTCCGTCGCGTGGCTCGAGCGGTTCCTGGACGAGTACCAGGGCACCGTCGTCGCCGTGACCCACGACCGGTACTTCCTGGACAACGTCGCGGGCTGGATCCTGGAGCTCGACCGCGGCAAGGGCATCCCGTGGAAGGGCAACTACTCGTCGTGGCTCGAGCAGAAGGAGGCCCGGCTCGCCCAGGAGGACAAGGAGTCCTCCGCGCGCCGCAAGGCCATCGCCCGCGAGCTCGAATGGGTGCGCTCGGGACAGAAGGCGCGGCAGGCCAAGGGCAAGGCACGCCTGGCCAACTACGAGCGGCTTGTCGCCGAGGAGTCCTCCGGTGGGACCCGTGGCGCCGTCGAGATCCGCATCCCGCCCGCGCCCCGGCTCGGCGACGTCGTGGTCGACGCGCAGGGACTCACCAAGGGCTTCGGCGACCGCGTGCTGATCGACGACCTGTCGTTCTCGCTCCCAAAGGCCGGCATCGTCGGCGTCATCGGCCCCAACGGCGCCGGCAAGACCACGCTGTTC
>JBKKDD010000297.1:0-11972 GCA_046708705.1 Miltoncostaeaceae bacterium
TCCTGTGGGGGCTCAACACGCTGATCGAGGAGCGCCTGCGCGGCGAGACCGCCACGCGGCTGCTGTACATCTCTCCGCTCAAGGCGCTCAACTACGACGTGGAGCGCAACCTGCGCGGACCGCTCGCCGGCCTGGCCGATGCGGCTCGCCGCGAGGGGCTCGAGCTGCCCGAGCTGTCTGTGGCGGTGCGCACGGGCGACACGCCGCAACGCGATCGCGCCCGCATGCTACGCACGCCGCCGGACATCCTGATCACAACGCCCGAGAGCCTGTACCTGCTCCTGACCTCGCGCGGCACGGAGATGATGCGGGCTGCCCGCACCGTGATCATCGACGAGATCCACGCCGTAGCGGCCACCAAGCGTGGCGCGCACCTGGCGCTCAGCCTGGAGCGGCTGGAGCGCGCGACCGACGGACCGCTGCAGCGAATCGGGCTGTCGGCGACGCAGCGTCCGCTCAGCGAGATCGCGCGCTTTCTGGGCGGGCAGGACGCTTCGGGCGCGCCCCGGCCGGTGACGATCGTCGATGCCGGTCAGCGCAAGGAGCTCGACCTGGAGGTCATCGTCCCGGTCGACGACATGCGCGACCTGGCCAACCCTGGCGCGCCGGTGCTTGACGATCCGCTGATGGTCCCGGGCGACGCCGGCGCGAGGAAGTCCATCTGGCCCGCGGTCTATCCGGCGATCCTTGATCTGATCCGCGCCCACCGCTCGACACTGATCTTCGTCAACAACCGCCGCCTGGCCGAGCGCCTCGCGCTGCGTCTCAACGAGCTGGCCGAGGCCGAGGTCGCGCGCGCCCACCACGGCAGCCTGGCGGCCGAGCAGCGATCGATCATCGAGGAGGACCTGAAGGCGGGACGCCTGCCCGCCCTCGTCGCCACCAGCAGCCTGGAGCTCGGCATCGACATGGGCGCCATCGACCTGGTCATCCAGGTTGAGAGCCCCCGCAGCGTCGCCCGGGGGATCCAGCGCGTCGGCCGCTCCGGCCACCAGGTCGGCGGGCACAGCCGCGGGCGCATCTTCCCCAAGTACCGTGGCGACCTGCTGGAGTGCGCCGCCGTTGTCGGCCGCATGCGCTATGCGGCCATCGAGGAGACCCACGTGCCGCGGCTGCCGCTGGACGTGCTCGCCCAGCAAATCGTCGCGACCGTGTCCGGCGACGAGCCGTGGACCGTGGACGACCTGCACGCCCTGGCGCGCGGCGCGATGCCGTTCGCCGATCTGTCGGGGGAGCAGCTCGAGGGAGTGCTCGACATGCTGTCGGGTCGCTACCCGAGCGACGAGTTCGCCGAGCTGGCGCCGCGGGTGGTGTGGGATCGCACGGAGGGCACGGTGCGGGGTCGCTCCGGCGCCCGGCAACTCGCGGTGCAGAACGCCGGCACGATCCCCGACCGCGGCCTGTACGGCGTGTACCTGGTGGACGGCAACACCCGCGTGGGCGAGCTCGACGAGGAGATGGTGTACGAGGCCCGCACCGGCCAGACGTTCCTGCTGGGGGCGTCCAGTTGGCGCATCGAGGAGATCACTCGCGACCGCGTGCTGGTCTCGCCCGCGCCGGGGGTGCCGGGCGCGGTGCCGTTCTGGAAGGGCGAGGGCCTCGGGCGCCCCGTGGAGCTCGGCCGTGAGGTCGGCAAGCTGGCGCGCGAGCTCGTCGCGGCACATCCCGACCGTGCGCTCGCCCGCCTGCGCAGCGAATCGGCATTCGACGAGCGCGCCGCCGCCAACCTGATGGCGTATCTGAACGACCAGGTCGACGCCACGGGTGCGGTGCCCAGCGACACCACCGTGGTGGTCGAGCGCTTCCGCGACGAGATCGGCGACTGGCGCCTGTGCGTGCTGACGCCGTTCGGCGCGCGGGTCCACGCCCCGTGGGCGATGGCGTTGCAGTCGCGGTTACGCGACCGCGGCGGCATGACCGCCCATGCCATCTGGAGCGACGACGGCATCGCCATTCACCTGCCGGACGCCGACGAGCTGCCGGCGGCCGACATTGCGCTGATCGAGCCCGGTGACGTCGAGGACCTGGTCGTGGGCGAGCTGGGCTCCACCGCCCTGTTCGGGGCAAGGTTTCGGGAGAACGCGGCGCGGGCGCTGTTGATTCCCCGGCGACGGCCGGGGCAGCGCACGCCCCTGTGGCAGCAGCGACTCAAGGCGGCGTCGCTCCTGGAGGTCGCCCGCCGCTACGGCAGCTTCCCGATCATCCTCGAGACCTACCGCGAGTGCCTGAACGACTGGTTCGACCTGCCGGCCCTGCGTGAGCTTCTGCGCCGCATCCAGTCGCGCGAACTCGCCGTCGTCGAGGTCGAGACCGCGACCGCGTCGCCGTTCGCGGGGTCGCTCCTGTTCGAGTACGTCGCGACGTACATGTACGAGGACGACACCCCTGCTGCCGAACGCCGTGCCACCGCGCTGTCGCTCGACCGCGACCTGCTGCGCGAGCTGCTCGGACAGGACGAGCTGCGTGAGCTGATCGACGCCGAGGCGCTCGAGACGCTGGAGGCCGATCTGCAGGGACTGTCCGAGCGCGCCCGGGCGCGGGGCGCGGATGGGCTGCACGACCTGCTGCGCCGGCTCGGCGATCTGACCGTCGCCGAGGTCGCCGCGCGCCTGGTCGCGCCCGAGCGCGCGGAGGAGCTTCTGGATCAGCTGCGCGACGAGCGGCGTGCGACCCCCATCCGCTTGGGCGGCGAGGAGCGCTGGATCGCGGCCGAGGACGCAGGTCGCTACCGAGACGGCCTCGGGGTCATGCCGACGGCCGGGCTGCCCGACGCGTTCCTCCAGCCGGTCCCGGACGCCGTGCGCTCGCTGGTCGCCCGCTACGCACGCACGCACGGTCCGTTCACGCCGGGGCAGCTCGCCGCGCGCCTGGACATCGCTCCGGCCGCCGCCGCGGTCGAGCTCTCCGCATTGGAGCACGCCGGCGCTCTGGTGCGAGGCGAGATCAGGCCCGGCGGCAGCGGCCACGAGTGGTGCGACGCGGAGGTGCTGCGGCGCCTTCGGCGCGCGAGCCTGGCCGCGGCGCGCAAGGAGATCGCGCCGGTCGAGCCCGAGGTACTCGGTCGCTTCCTGCCGGCGTGGCATCGCGTGGACCGCAGGCACCAGGCCCCCGGGGTGGACGCATTGCGGGAGGTCATCGCGCCGCTGCAGGGCCTCGCGCTGCCTGCCGCCCAATGGGAGCAGGAGGTCTTTCCCCGACGCATCGGCGGCTACTCACCCACCTGGCTCGACGCGCTCGCCGGCGCGGGCGAGTTGGTCTGGGTCGGCGCGGGCGCCATGGGCCGCGACGGCGGGCGCGTGGCGCTCTACTTTCGCGAGGACGCGGGGCTGTTCGGTCCGCCACCGTCGGATCCGCCGCCGGAGGGCGAGGTGGTCGACGCGCTCCGCGCGGCGCTCGCGAGCGGAGCGGGCTTCTGGGACGAGCTGCTGGACGCGACCGGCACGCCCGCCGACGAGCTGTTCGCCACGCTCTGGAGCCTGGTGTGGGCGGGTGAGGTCACCAACGATCTGTGGATGCCGCTTCGCGCTCCGCGCAGGCTGCCGCAGCCGCGCATGGGCGCGGGATGGGCCGGTGGTCGTCGGGGAGCGCGCGGCGGGGGTGCCGCGCACGGCGCCATCGCGGGACGTTGGTCCTTGACGACGCGGCTATTCGCGCGGGCACCGGCCGGCGACGCGCGGTTGCGGGCACAGGCCGAGCTGCTGCTGGAGCGGCACGGCGTCGTCACCCGAGCAGCGGTGCTGGGCGACGGCGTGCCCGGTGGCTTCGCCGCCGTCTACCGCCCGCTGGCCGAGCTCGAGACGCTCGGCCGCTGCCGCCGCGGCTACTTCCTGGCCGGCCTCGGCGGGGCACAGTTCGCCGTACCGGGTGCGCTCGAGCGGCTCCGCGACATGCGCGATCCCGAGGGCGAGCCGCTGACGCTGGTGCTGGGCGCCGCCGATCCGGCCCAACCGTACGGTGCCGCCGTCTCGTGGCCGAAACGCGACGGGGCCCGCAGCCCGTCGCGCGTGTTCGGCGCGCAGGTCGTGCTGATGGACGGCGCACCTGTCCTGTACCTGGAGCGCGGCAGCAAGAGCCTGATCACCCTGCGCGAGCCGGATCCGTCGTGGTGCCCGTCGGCGGTGGCCGCCCTGGCCGAGTGGATACGGATCCGGCAGAGTCGCCGCATCACCATCGAGCGTGTCGATGGCGCCTCCGTGTTCGGCTCGCCGCTCGAGGCGGTGCTGCTGGAGGCCGGGTTCTTCAGCGGGCTTCGCGGTATGGAGTTGCGGGGCGAGCGCTGATGCAGTTCGACCGGCGCGACGACATCCGTGGCGCCCGCGTCGCGGCGGGGCGTCTCTACCAGGAGTTCCTGCGCACGCCGTCGATGAGCGCGGGCCTGTACGAGCTTCCCGCCGGGAGCACCGATCCCCAGCAGCCGCACGCGCAAGACGAGCTGTACTACGTGGTCGCGGGAGCCGCAACGTTCGACGGCGACGGCGACGGCGACGGCGAGCGTCATCAGGTCGGGCCGGGTGACACGATCTTCGTCGACGCCGGTGTGCCGCACCGGTTCGTGGAGATCACGGAGGATCTCTCCATGCTCGTGGTGTTCGCGCCCGCGGAAGGGGATGCGCCGACATCTCGTGGCCAGCAGGGTTCACACGGCCGGTAGCCGGCGCTCACGGGGTCAGGGCCGGTCATGCGCGTCGCGCGCTGCGCACCCGACCGCGATCGCCAGCGCATCGCACACCGCCTGCATCACCGCGTCGTCCGCGGCGCCGAGGCGTGTGACGAGGCGCGTGCGCCCCAGGAGGAACGTGTTGTCCAGGTTCGCGACCGACGGATGCGCGAGCCCGGCGTCGGCGCCGATGCCGACCTCGGTCGACAGACCTCGGATGCGCGACGTGATGGGTGCGCAGATCACCGAGTGCAGCAGCGCCCCCAGCGGGTCGCGCGTGAGGATGAGCACCGGACGGCGCTTCTCGGCTGGAACGTCGGCGAACCAGACCTCACCGCGTTTCGGAATCGGGGCATCAGCCATCTCGCCCATACAGCGCGTCGTAATCGACGTCGCCGTCCTCGAGATCGAAGACGATCGGGAGAAGGCTCAAGGCGATCTCGTTCTCGTCCGGGCGCTCGTGGCCGTACGCGACGATATCGCGCCGGAGCCGCTCGACCGCGACCAACCGGTCAAGCGCGAGATCGATGACCGATGACGTCGATGACGCACCGGTCAGCTCCACGGCGGCCGCGACCTTCGCCGGATCGAGCATGATCGTCGCCTTACGCTTTGCCATACATCTCATAGTACCGACATGCCATACTCTACGCCATCTCAAGGAGTGGCGCCACATCGCGACCGCTCGTCAGTGGCGGAGGCAATCCCAGGCCTCTCCACGGGAACGATGAGGGTCCGTGACAAACGACGCACGACACCGCCAAATGGCTGATCACGCACCCGCTCGTCGATGGGTCCGCTCGGGAGTCACGGGCGACGATAGGGGTCGGCCGCACGGGTTCGGGGACACCGCGGCTGACCGCTCGACGCGCGTGGTGGGCACATCGGCCGGGGCCGGCTGATGCCCGAGGGGCAGGTCAGCCATCGCAACGCGCTGCGGCTGACCGCGGCGCTCGCGGGGCGGACGCTGGTCCGGATCGAGGCGCCCGATCCGCACGTCGTGCCGCAGCGGATCCCGAAGCGCCTGGACGGCGATCTGATCGCTCGGGTCGAGGCGGTGGGCAAGCACCATCTGTTCCGGTTCGAGAGCGGCCGAACCCTGCATTCGCACCTGGGCATGGTCGGGGTCTGGCGATTGCTGAACGCGAGCCGGCCGCTGCCGCGACGCAACCTGTGGATCGGACTGTGGACCGACACTCATGTCGCGGCTCAGTACCGGGGCCCGCGCCTCCGGCTGTACGAGCCGGGCGAGCCGATCCCGGGGATCGCCGCCGTCGGACCGGATCTGCTGGACCAGGCATTGGATCCGGGTGAGGTCGCGGCGCGGCGCCTGCGCGCAGTGGACCCGGACCGCACGGTTGGCGAGACGCTGATGGATCAGCGCGTGATGTCAGGCATCGGCAACGTCTACCGGAGCGAGACGCTGTTCCTGTGCGGCGTCGATCCCTGGCGCCGCATCGGCGACCTGACGCCCGGCGAGGCAGGTGACCTGGGCGCCACGGGCGCGCGGCTTCTGGGCGAGGGGGTCGCCACCCCCGGCCCCATCACGACCTACCGCCCGCCAAACCCCGCGAGCCGCGAGCGCACCTGGGTCTACGGACGGCGTGGGCGTCCCTGCCGTCGCTGCGGGTCGCCGATCCGCGCACGCGGAATGGGCGACGCGAACCGCACCGTGTACTGGTGCCCCGTGTGCCAGGTCTGATCCACACGCATCGCCGGACATCGGCGATGGCACTCACGCCATGTGACGAACGCGACAAGCTGACATCGGATCGGTAGGGTACGGGCCATGCCAGTTCCCGTCTCCGAGATCATGTCGCCGATCGAGGCGACCGTCGGTGCGGCCACGACGCTGCGCCAAGCGGCGGTGCGCATGGGCCAGTACAAGACCGGTGCCGCGCTCGTGATCGATCCGACGCTGCCGGGCCCGGGAATCGTCACCGAGCGCGACATCCTGCGCGCGCTCGCCGAGGGCGCCGACCCCGACCAGGCACTCGTCGGCGACTACATGCACAGCCAGGTGATCTCCGCCGCCCCGAGCTGGCCGGCGACCAGGGCCGCCGAGGCGATGACCAAGCACCACATCCGCCACATCGTGGTGTTCGAGGAGGAGCACCTCGTCGGCATCCTCTCGATGCGCGACGTCATCAAGGTTTTCGGCCTGAGCTCAACGGAAGACCAAGCCGGCTCCTGATCACCCGCGACGGCCTCGCGCGGGACTGGCTCAGCCCCCAGAGGTCGTGATCGCGATGAGGTCGGCGCCGAGGCGGGCGGCGGCGGCGCGCGTCACGCTGGGGCGGTAGGTCAGGGCGACGATCACCACCGGGCCGCGGGGTGTGTAGACGATCGCGGCCGAGTGACGTGCTGACGAGATCCACCCATGTTTCTGAGCCGCGGGTGTGTCCGGGCCGAGGGCGTCGCGGAAGAGGCCGCGGTTGTCCCCCGCGGGCTCCGAGGCGAGCAGGAGCCCCAGCGCCAGGCGGGCCTGCCGACCGGTCATGCCGGTCGCCGCGAGTGCTGCAGCGTCGCTTGCCGCGGCGGCGTGGATCGTCCGCATGACCGCGGCCATGTCCGCCGCGGACGTGACGCGGCCCGACACCCGCGGGGGTTGGCGCGGCGCGTCGATCGGCGGCCGCCCCGTCGCGACGATGTAGGGGCCGGTGTAGGTGCTGGACGTCGCGCCCATCCGCCGCAGCGCCTCGCGCGCAGCGGCCGAGCCGCCGATGCGGCCCAGCAGACGGTTGGCCGCCAGGTTGGAGCTCCACGCGCCGAGCGCCTGCGCGTCGTGCGCGAGCGACGAGCCCTCCGGCCGCGGGCCCATGCGACGCACGGCCTCGACCAGGACGCCGAGCTTGACCATCGACGCCGCGGGAAAGAGCGCCCCGGCGTTCCAGGCCGCGGCACGACCGCTCGCCAGATCCTGGATCCACACCCCTGCGATGCCGTCGAAGCCGGCCGCCGCCGTCCGCGCCCGCGCCTGCCAGCCGGCGTCGAGATCAGCGGCGCGCACGGGACCGACCGCCGTGCCGGGCAGCAGCCACACGCCACGCGATCGCGCGACTCCGACCTGACGTCCGGCGCGGGTGAAGCGCACCTCCAGGTCGGCGCGTCCCGTGCGATCCGCGAGCCGTGCACGGGCAATGCCGCCCGCGATTGCAAGACGGCCGGCCGAGGCTCCGTCGACGACGAGCGTCGCCGCATCAGCTCCCGCGGGCACCCGCGCAGCGATGTCGCCGAACGACGCAGCCAGAGGACGCGGGTCGATGAGCACGGGGACCGTCACCGTCGCGACCGCCCGCCCCGACCGGCACGACGACCGCGCGCGTGCCAGGCGCGCACGCGCTGCGGCCGCAACCGCGCGATACCGCCGTGCACGGGCCGGCTGAAGCCGATCGAGCCCCTCGGCCGCCGCGACCTCGGCCGCCGCATACCGGGCGGCCCAGCCGCCGCGCGACCGGCAGGACGGGGAGTACGGCAGCGCGGCCCGGATCTGCTCCTGCAGACCCCGCGCCCGGTCGTAGTGGACCTGCACCGCCGACGGCGCGCCGGTCGCCGCCGCCCGGGACGCGCCGGCGAGCGGGGCCACGCCACGGTCGACCGCGGCCACGAGCTCGCGATCGCCCGCAAGCGCCGGCGTCGGCATCAGGAGCAGCGCGTTGATCGCGCCGAAGAACCGGGACGTCACCGGCCAAACGCTAACGCCCGATATCACCGGTCACGAGGAAAACGAGTCCTCACCGAAGCCGATGACCGGGTCAGGGGACCACCTCAAGAACCACTTGGAGCGACGGACGGCGCGTTATAGGGTCGGCCTTCGACCGTCGACCGAGGAGCATCTGCTGTGGCAGATCACGCCGAAACCACCGCCACAGCCCAGGCCACGGACGTCCCCGACGCCGAAGCGGTCGTTTCGGCCCGCGGCGTCACGCGCCGCTTTGGCGAAGGCGACACCGCTGTCGACGCCCTGCGCGGGGTCGACTTGGATCTGCAACGTGGCAATCTGGTGGCGATCATGGGTCCATCCGGATCCGGCAAGTCCACGCTGATGCACATCCTGGCCGGGCTCGACCACCCCACCGCCGGGCGCGCGTGGATCGACGGCACCGACATCACCGCCCTGCGCGACAAACCCCTGACCCAGTTGCGGCGGAAACGCATCGGCTTCGTCTTCCAGTTCTTCAACCTGCTGCCGATGCTGTCGGCCCGCGAGAACATCGTGCTGCCGCTCGACATCGCCGGCGTGCGTCCCGAGGCCGGGTGGATCGACCAGCTCGTCGACTCGGTCGGGCTGGGTGACCGTCTGAGCCACAAGCCGTCGGAGCTCTCCGGCGGGCAGCAGCAGCGGGTCGCGATCGCGCGAGCGCTCGTCACCAAGCCGGCCGTGATCTTCGCGGACGAGCCCACCGGCAACCTCGACACCAAGACCGGCAACGAGATCCTCGACCTGCTCCGCCGGTCCGCCAGCGACTTGGACCAGACGATCGTCATGGTCACCCACGACCCGCGTGCGGCCGCCATCGCCGACGAGATCCTGTTCCTGCGCGACGGCCTGATCGTCAGCCGCAACCCGCACATGAGCGCGGACGCGATCCTGGACGTCATGAAGTCGCTCGAGTAGACGAGGTCACGGGAATGCTTCGCATCGCGCTCCGGAACCTGCGTGGACGCAAGCTGCGCTTCGCGCTGACCGGCCTGGCGATCGTGCTGGGCACGGCGATGATCTCGGGCACGTTCGTGCTGACCGACCAGATCACCGGGGCGTTCGACGAAATCTTCGCGAAGGCCAACAAGGGTGTCGACGTCATCCTGACCAAACAGCAGGCCTTCGATTCCGAGCAGGGCACCGCACCCGGACCGCTGTCCGAATCGCTGGTGGCCACCGTGCAGGGAGTCGAGGGCGTCGCGCTCGCCGAGGGCCTGGTCGACGCGCAGGGCTCGCTCGTCGTCGACGGCGACTTCGTCTCGTCTTCGGGCGGAGCGCCCACGATCGTGGTCTCGACGCCCAGCGAGCGCTTCCGGTCGAGCGACGTGGTGGAGGGCGCGTTCCCTTCGACGGACGGCCAGATCGCCGTCGATGTCGGACTCGCCGATCGCGAGAACCTGTCCGTCGGGCAGCGCGTCGGGCTCACGACCCGGGTCGGCGTCAGGCCGGTCACGGTCGTCGGCACGTTCCGCTTCGCCGAGTCCGATGCGATCGGGGGCGCCACGATCACGGCGATCACGCTCGCCGACGCGCAACGCTGGTATGACCGCGAGAACCAGGTCACCAGCGTCGTCGCCGCCGCGGCCGACGGGGTGAGCGCGGACGGGCTGAAACGCCGCATCCAGGAGGTCGCCCCGGCCGGCGTCCGCGTGGAAACCGGCAGCGAGAACGCCGACCGGCAGGCGGACACGATCAACGACAACCTGGGTTTCCTGCGGAACTTCCTGTTCGTGTTCGCCGCGATCGCTGTCCTGGTCGGCGCGTTCATCATCTTCAACGTCTTCTCGATCACCGTCGCGCAGCGGATCCGCGAGATGGCGATGCTGCGCACGATCGGCGCCAGCCGGGCGCAGTTGCGGCGCACCGTGCTGGCCGAGGCGCTGGTCGTCGGCCTGCTCGCGTCGATCGTCGGCATCGCCGTGGGCGTGCTGTTCGCCGTCGCGCTCAAGGCGATCTTCAACGCCGTCGGATTCGGGCTGCCGACCGCCGCCATCTCGATCCAACCGCGCACGATCATCTGGCCGCTGGTGGTCGGGGTGCTCGTCACCGTGCTGGCGGCCGTGATCCCGGCGATCCGTGCCACGCGCATCCCCCCCGTGGCCGCGCTGCGCGAGGGGGCCACCCTGCCGCGCTCGCGCTTCTCGCGCTTCACCCCCTACATCGGCATGGCGATGACGCTGATCGGTGTGCTGCTGATCGTGGCGGGCTTCCAAAGCTCGGGAGGTTTTCAGGGGCGGCTGTCGCTGATCGGGTTCGGGGCGTTCCTGATCCTGATCGGCGTCGGCCTGGCGATGCGCCTGCTGATCCGCCCGCTCGCCGGCTTCGTGGGATGGCCCCTCGCGCGGCTCTTCGGAAACAGCGCGCGGCTGGGACGCCAGAACACCATCCGCGACCCGGCCCGGACCGCCAGCACGGCGACCGCCCTGATGATCGGCATCGGGCTCGTGGTGTTCGTCGCGGTGTTCGTCAACGGCTTCAAGAACTCGTTCTTCGACGCCCTCGACAGGACGATCGACGCGGACCTGATCATCGTCAGCGACAACTTCCAGCCCCTGGCCGGCGGGATCGTGGACGTGACCCGCAGTGCGCCCGGCGTGGAGTCCGCGCTGGGGGTCGGGTTTGCCGAGATCGAGGTCGCGGGCCAGCGCACGAGCCTGAACGCAGTGGATCCCGCCGGAGCGCGCTCCGCGGTCAAGTTCGACTGGCAGGACGGCGGGAGCGACGCCCTGCTTGGCCAGCTCGGCGAGGGCAACGCCCTGGTGGAGCGCGGCTTCGCCGAGGAGCGCGGCCTGGCCGTCGGCGACCGGTTCACGGCGACCACGATCGAGGGACGGAAGGAGACCTTCGCGGTGATCGGCGAGTACAAGGACCCGCAGCTCTTCACCGGCTTTACGGTCTCCAACGCCGCGTACGAACGGATCGTCACCGACCGCGACGTCGGCGTGCTGCTCGCGAGCTTCGCGCCCGGCATTGACACGACGCAGGGTAAGGAGGCCGTGGCTGGTACCCTCGGCGAGACATACCCCAGCGCCAAGGTGCGCACGCGGAGCGAGTACAAGGACTTCATCAACGAGCAGACCACCTCGATCCTGTTCGTGTTCTACGCGCTGCTCGCGCTGTCGGTGCTGATCTCGCTGGTCGGCGTCATCATCACGCTGCTGCTGTCGATCTACGAGCGCACGCGCGAGATCGGCATGATGCGGGCCATCGGCGCCCAGCGCAGGCAGATCAGGGCGATCGTCCGCAGCGAGAGCGTGATCACCTGCGCGATCGGCGGTGTCGTCGGCCTGGCGATCGGCCTGTTCCTGGGCTGGGTGATGATCAAGGGGCTCGAGGACGAGGGCCTGGGCTTCAGCGTCCCCGTGGGCACGTTGATCGCCGTGCTCGTCCTGGCCCTGATCGCGGGGATCCTGGCGGCGGTGTTCCCGGCGCGGCGCGCCTCCCGACTCAACCCGCTCGAGGCCCTCCACTACGAGTAGCACAAGCTCTTTGGGGACGAGACGTCGGGACGATGTGACGGATTTTGGATGTGACGTGCCTGCCGTGCGCCGACAACCCTGCGGCGCGGATAAGAGCGAATATGGACCCCCGGTCGCGGGGCGGCTCACGTAA
>JBKKDD010000298.1:0-4956 GCA_046708705.1 Miltoncostaeaceae bacterium
GGTTCGGTGTCGACCCGAAGGATGCACCCTGCGGGTGCTCCCCCGCACCCGCCTGGCTCGGCGCCCGCACGCCCCGCATCCACGATTGTCGGCCGATTCAGCTCAGGGGCGACCCGGCATCAGCGTCCGCACGGTCGGGCCGGGCGACATGCGAATGCGGGTGTGCCAGCCCAGCGGCTCGCCGTCGGCTTGGACCGCCACCGGCCGCGTCGAGGTCACCACGATCTGCCGATCCGACCAGCCCAGGTCGACCGCGGCGCTTCGCACATGGGTGGCGTCCCGCAGTGCCCCCGCCACGACGCGCGCGGTCCGGGTGAACCCGCGGGAGCGCAGCCCGAGCCACCGCAGCCGCCCGTCGAAGGCGGCCCCGGGAACCAGGTCGAGCGCGCGTGGACCCAGGTAGGCGTACGGCGCCCCGCACGCCGCCAGCAGGGAGAAGTACTCGCGCGGCGGCTCGTCGTCGATTCTCACGGTCAGGAGGGTCTGGCTCCGGGCCGCGCGCGCGGCGGCGACCACCGTCGCGCCGCCGACCCCGGCGTGGCGAAACCGGGTCTTGAGCCACGGGCGCGCCTCGACCAGGTGGATCGTGTCGGCGGCCACGCCGATCCCGGTGTTCACGCAGAACGCCCGGTCGTTCGCCCCGGCCTCGATGCGACCCAATCCGACCGCGCGATACGTTGGCGCGCCCAGGGCCTCCATCATCGCCGCGAGCGCCACCCGCGGCGCAGCCGGCCAGCCGAGCGCGCGCGCGAACACGTTGGTGCTGCCTGCGGGCAGCGGAGCCAGGGCGGCGTCGGTCTCGGCGAGCCCGCGGGCGACCTCGTTGACGGTCCCGTCGCCCCCCATCGCCACCACGATCGTCGCTCCCCGGTCCGCCGCGTCGGCGGCGAGCTCACGGCCCCCGTGACGGCGGCTGGTGGCGACTACCTCCTCCAGGCCCAGCGGGACGAGCATGCGCGCGGCGTCGGCGCGCAGTCGGGGGCCCGCTCGGGTCGCGGCCGGGTTGACGATCAGGACGATTCGCTCACTCACCGCCGAGCTCGACTCGCGCGAGGAACCCCGCGATCAGCAGATCGATTGCCGGCGCCTGCTCCTTCATCAGCCAGTGGCCGCCGTCCGGCACGACGATCGAGATCGCCCCGGGGATCGCGTCCGCGATCTCCTCGGACAGCGTCGGCGGCGTCAGCCGGTCGGTTGAGCCGGCGATCACGAGCACGGGGAGGTCGACCTCGCCCAGGCGATCGGTGACGTCATATGCCCTGCAAGCGGTGTAATCGCGCACCAACGTCTCCTGGCCGTTGGCGATCATGCTCGTGGCCTCGGCGAGGAGCGTCTCGTCGTCGGCGCCTTCCCAGCCCTTTCGCAGCAGCCGCTCGCATTCGGCGGCGAAGTCGCTTTTGGCCAGCGCGAACGCGCTGTCGGGGACGAACAGACGCGGCCCGCTCGCGATGATCACCACGCCGTCGACCAACTCGGGGTGGTCCATGGCGATCTGTAGCGCGATGGCCCCGCCCATCGAGTGGCCCACCAGCACGCGCGGTCCCGCGATCTCGCGGATCGCGTCGGCCGTCCATTCCGCATACGCCCCGACGCTCTGCATGGCGATGCCCGTGGGATGTCCGGGTAACGCCACGACGAAGCAGCCCTCGAATCGCGGCTCCTGCTGGTCCCACAACGCCGCGCCACCACCGGCCCCGTGGATGAAGATGGGTCGCGGGGCCATTCCCGGCAGTCTAGTGGACACCGATCGAACCCCCGCACGAGTTCAGGAGGGGCCGCAAGCCGTCTGATATCGTCACGTCCACGTGAAACCCCTGCTCATCGCGTGCGATTTCGATGGTACGATCACCCGGCGCGACACCCTTCACGTGATCGTCGAGTCATACGGCGAGCGGGGTTTGTGGGACCGGCTCGAGCCGCGACTGCGGGCGGGGGAGATCACCGTCGAGCAGGCGATGCGACAGGAGTTCGCCGCCGTCCGTGCCACCCCCGACGAGATACGCGATGCCGTGCGCCGGCACGCGCCGATTCGCGACGGGTTCGGCGAGTGGGTGGAGTGGTGCGCGCGCGAGGGTCATCGCCTGGTCGTCATGTCCAACGGGTTCCATTCGGTGATCGGCCCGGTGCTGGCCGAGGCGGGCCTGGGCCACCTGGAGGTGGTCGCCCACGACGCCCGCTTCAGTCGCGACGGTTGCGAGCTCGTCTGGTCGGACCGCGGGGCGCCATGCGAGCTCTGCGGGCGCCCGTGCAAGCGCGAGCCGCTGCGCACGCGCTGGCGGGGCGAGCGCCTGGTCTACCTGGGCGACGGCATCTCCGACCGGTGCGTGTCGCTGCTGGCCGACGTCGTGTTCGCCCGTGACGGCCTGTCCGAGCACCTGACGGGGCTGTCCGTGCCGTTCACGCCGTTCGAGGACTTCCATGACGTGCGCCGTGCCCTCGAGTCGCTCGCCGAGGCCGCGTGAGCTGGCGGCCGATCGGCAGCGGGCCGGAGTGGACGTGGGTCGGTATGGAGGAGCAGGTCCTCGCCCGGTGGCGCCGAGACGAGGTGTTCGCGCAGAGCATGGCCCTGCGCGCCGGCGGCGAGCCGTACGTGTTCTACGAGGGACCGCCCACCGCCAACGGGCGCCCCGGGTCCCACCACGTGCTCTCGCGCGTCTTCAAGGACATCTTCCCGCGCTTCCACACGATGCGCGGCCGGTTCGTCGAGCGCAAGGGCGGCTGGGACTGCCACGGCCTGCCGGTCGAGCTGGAGGTCGAGAAGCAGCTCGGCATCAGCGGCAAGCCCGAGATCGAGGCGTTCGGCATCGCCGAGTTCAACCAACGCTGCCGTGAATCGGTGCAGGGCTACCTGGACGAGTGGGAGCGGCTGACCGAGCGCATCGGGTTCTGGGTGGACACCTCCACGGCCTACCGGACGATGGACAGCTCCTACATCGAGAGCGTCTGGTGGAGCCTGGCGACCCTGTGGGAGCGGGGCCTGATGTACGAGGCCGACAAGGTCGTGCCGTACTGCCCCCGCTGCGGCACGTCGCTGTCGAGTCACGAGGTCGCGCTTGGCTACAAGGACGTGGACGACCCGTCCGTGTACGTGCGTTTCCCGCTCGTCGACACGCCGGGGCTGTCGCTCCTGGTCTGGACGACCACGCCGTGGACGCTGCCCGCCAACCAGGCCGCGGCGGTCGATCCCGACGTCGTCTACGCCGAGGTCGCGGTGGGCGATGAGCGGCTGATCGTGGCGCACGCCCTCGTGGAGCGGGCACTGGGCGGTGCGGGCGAGGTGGTCGGCACGCTGCGGGGCGCCGACCTGGTTGGCCGCCGGTACGCGCCGCCGTTTGGGTACCTGCCGGGGGCGCACCGCGTCGTCCCGGCGTCGTTCGTCACCACCGAGGACGGCACCGGCATCGTCCACATCGCGCCGGCGTTCGGCGAGGACGACATGCAGGTCGCGCGCGACCAGGACCTGCAGATCGTCAACCCGGTCGACCGCCAGGGCAGGTTCACCGACCCGGTGGGCGCGTTCGCCGGCCGGTCGGTCAAGGAGGCGGACCCGGATCTGATCGCGGACCTCGACGCGCGGGGCATGCTGTTTCGCCAAGAGGTCCACCACCACTCCTACCCGCACTGCTGGCGCTGCGGCACACCGCTCCTCTACTACGCCAAGCCGTCGTGGTACATCCGCACGACCGCGGTCCGGGACCGGATGCTCGCGATCAACGCGACGAACTCCTGGTATCCGGAGCACGTCCGCGACGGGCGCTTCGGCAAGTGGCTCGAGGGCAACGTCGACTGGGCGATCTCGCGTGAGCGGTACTGGGGGACGCCGCTGCCCCTGTGGCGGTGCGACGATTGCGACCACGTGACGGCGATCGGGTCGTTCGCGGCGTTGCGGGAGGCGGCCGTCACGCCCCCGGGCGACGACTTCGATCCCCACCGGCCCGGGGTGGATGCGGTGGTGGTGCGGTGCGAATGCGGGGGCGGCGCGCGGCGGGTGCCCGAGGTTATCGACGTCTGGTATGACAGCGGCGCGATGCCATTCGCCCAGCACCACTATCCGTTCGCCGGCCAGGACGTGTTGGCCGGACGGTTCCCTGCCGACTACATCTGCGAGGCGCAGGATCAGACGCGCGGGTGGTTCTACTCGCTGCACGCCGAGGCCACGATGCTGTTCGACGACGCGGCGTACCGCAACTGCGTGTGCCTGGGGCTCATCCTGGACGGCGACGGTCAGAAGATGAGCAAGACCAAGGGCAACGTCATCGAGCCGTGGACGGTGCTCGACGAGTTCGGCGCCGACCCGTTCCGGTGGTATCTCCTGACGGCCCAGAGCGCGGGCGAGTCGTTTCGCTTCAGCCTGGATGCGATCCGCGAGGCGGGCGGGCAACTGCGGACGCTGTGGAACACGTATGCGTTTCTCGTCACCTACGCGAGCCTCCCCGACGGGTGGGCGCCGGGAGGGGCGCGCCCCGCCGAGCCGCCGGCGATCGACGGGTGGGCGCTCGCGCGGCTGGATCAGACGACCGCAGCGGTCACCGCCGCGCTGGCGTCATACGACGCGGCGGGAGGCGGCCGCGCGATCGCCGCGTTCGTCGACGATCTGTCCAACTGGTACGTCAGGACGGGTCGCCGTCGGTTCTGGCGCTCGGATGACCCGGCGGACCGGGCCTCGGCGTTCGCCACGCTCCACGAGTGCCTGGTGACGGTGGCGACGCTGATCGCTCCGTTCTGCCCGTTCGTGGCCGACGAGATGTACGCGAACCTGGTGAGCGCCCATGACGCCGACGCGCCGTCCAGCGTCCACCTGGCGGACTGGCCCGTCGCGGGCGGTCGGGAGGACGAGGGTCTGGTGGCGTCCATGGCGGCGGCGCGCGCGGCGGTCTCGCGGGGCCGGGCCGCGCGCAAAGAGGGCAAGCGGCGTGTGGGCCCGCCCCGCGCCCCGGGGGTGGTCGCCTGGGCGCC
>JBKKDD010000299.1:0-8144 GCA_046708705.1 Miltoncostaeaceae bacterium
GGTCCTCTCAGTCGCATTGATTGACATCATATGATGTCATGATTCGTGCACATAACCGAATGCGGCTCGACAAAGTCAGCACGATGATTGGGCAGGGTGCAGGCGACCAGTCCGCCGCGACGGCGCCCGGAGCCCAGGAGGTGATCGGACGCAGTTGGACGGATCCGCCATGCACGACGCGATCGTCGTCGGCTCGGGGCCCAACGGGCTGGCGGCGGCGATCTGTCTGGCACGGACGGGGCGCTCGGTGCTGGTGGTCGAGGCGCAGGAAACAATCGGTGGGGGCTGCCGCAGCGACGAGCTGACGCTGCCGGGGTTCGTGCACGACCGCTGCTCGGCGATCCATCCGCTGGCCGTCGCGTCGCCGTTCTTCCGCTCGGTGCCGCTCGCCGCGCACGGGCTCGAGTTGATCCACCCCGACGCGCCGCTCGCGCATCCGCTGGACGACGGGACCGCGGTCATCCTTGAGCGTTCGATCGACCGGACCGCGACGGGGCTCGGCGACGACGGGCAGGCCTGGCGCCGAATGATGGGGCCGTTGGTGCGCGATGCCGACGCGATCGTCGATGGCGCACTGGCGCCGCTGCATCTGCCCCGCCACCCGGTCGCGCTGGGCCGCTTCGGGATGCGGGCGATCCGCTCGGCGACCGGCCTGGCACGGGGGGCGTTCACCGGCGCGCGCGCCCGCGCGCTCTTCGCCGGGCTGGCGGCGCATTCGATGCTGCGCCTGGACCGATCTCCGTCGGCCGGGTTCGGCCTGACACTGGGACTGCTCGGGCACTCGGCCGGATGGCCCGTGGCGCGCGGCGGCTCCCAGGCGATCGCCGACGCCCTGGCCGACCATCTGGACTCGCTCGGCGGGGAGATCCGGACGGGGTGGCGCGTGGAGTCCCTGGACGAGCTTCCCCGAGACGCGCTCGTGATGCTGGACGTCACGCCCCGGCAGGTCCTGCAGATCGCCGGCCACCGGTTGCCCGCCGGCTACCGACGCCGACTTGCCGCCTACCGGTACGGCCCGGGGGCGTTCAAACTGGACCTGGCCCTGGACGGCCCGGTCCCGTGGACGGCGTCCGATTGCACGCGCGCCGCCACCGTCCACCTGGGCGGCACGTTGGAGGAGATCGCCGCTGCCGAGGCCGCCGTATCGGCAGGGCAGCACCCCGAGCGCCCCTACGTACTCGTCGCCCAGCAGAGCCTGTTCGACCCCTCGCGCGCGCCCGCGGGCAGGCACACCGTCTGGGCGTACTGTCACGTGCCGAACGGCTCGACCATCGACATGACGGAACGCATCGAGGCGCAGATCGAGCGGTTCGCGCCGGGGTTTCGTGACCGCGTCATCGCCCGCGCGACGATGGGACCCGCAGCGCTGGAGCGCCACAACGCCAACTACGTCGGCGGCGACATCAACGGCGGTATCCAGGACCTGCGCCAGCTCGTGACCCGCCCGGTCGTGCGCCCGGTCCCCTACTCGACCCCGCTCTCCAACCTCTACATCTGCTCCTCATCGACCCCGCCCGGCGGCGGCGTCCACGGCATGTGCGGCTTCCACGCCGCAGCGGCCGCGCTCCGTTCACGGCGCTGAGGCGACGTTGTCGGAAGGGTCATTTCGCGCCGCGGGATCCCGCACCAGCAAACGATTCCCGGGAGAATCGTGTCAGGCACGCTGTGCCGGACGTGAACGATCCCCGGGCGCACTCGCGGACCGGGCCGGGTGCCGCGTCGCGCTACTCGTCGCCGAACAGGCCCGGGGTGGTCAGATAGCGCTCGCCGGTGTCGCAGAGGAACGTCACGATCGTCTGGCCCGCGCTCTCGGGTCGGGTGGCGACCTGGAGGGCCGCCCATACGTTGGCCCCCGCCGAGATGCCGCAGAGGATCCCCGCCTCGCGCGCGAGGCGACGTGCCATCGCGAACGCCTCCTCCGACGGGCACGTGATGATCTCGTCGTAGACGTCGGTGTTGAGCACGCCGGGGACGAAGCCGGCGCCGATGCCCTGGATCTTGTGCGGCCCCGGCTGCCCGCCGGACAGCACCGGCGAGTCGACCGGCTCCACGGCGACGGTGCGAACGCTGGGCCGCTTCTCGCGCAGCACCTCCCCCACCCCCGTGATGCTGCCGCCCGTCCCGACGCCCGCGACCAGCCAGTCGACCGCGCCGCCGGTGTCGGCCCAGATCTCCTCGGCGGTCGTGCGCCGATGGACCTCGGGGTTGGCCGGGTTCTCGAACTGCTGCGGGATGAACGCGCCGTCGGTGTCGGCGGCGATCTCGGTGGCCCTGGCGATCGCGCCCCGCATCCCGTCGGTGCCGGGGGTCAGCACGAGCTCGGCGCCGTACGCGCGCAGGAGGTTGCGCCGCTCGACGCTCATGGTCTCCGGCATCGTCAGGATGCAGCGGTAGCCCTTGGCAGCCGCGACGAACGCCAAGGCGATCCCGGTGTTACCGGACGTCGGCTCGACGATCACGCTGGTGCCCGGGACGAGCAGCCCCTCGCGCTCGGCTGCCTCGATCATGGCGAGCCCGATGCGATCCTTGACGCTGCCCGCCGGGTTGAACGACTCGAGCTTGCCGAGGATATGGGCCCCGGTCCCGTCGTCGATCCCGCCCAAACGGACCAGTGGCGTACGCCCGACGAGGTCGGTGATGGAGTCGACGATCGGCATTCCGGGGCCGCACACTACCGCTCAGGTCGCCGGGGTGCGCACCCCCGCCGCGCCACCAGTGATCTCGGCGGCACCGAGGGCGCGGCGCATGGATGCCAAGCCGAGCCGCATGCGGTTCTTGACCGTCCCGAGTGGCACCCCCAGTCCCTCGGCGATCTCGTGATGCGTGTAGCCCCCGTAATAGGCAAGACCGATCACCCTGAGCTGCTCCTGGGGAAGGCCATGGAGCGCTGACCGGACCTGGGCGGCCGCGACGTTGCGCATCGCGGTGTCGGCTGGGCTCGGGGCATCGGGCTCGATCACTGCGAGCTGGCCGATCGCCTCGAGGCGGCGGCGCTCGGCACCACTTTGCCGCAACCGGTCGACGCCGCGATTATGGACGATCGCGAGGATCCACGCGCGGACGCTCCCCCTGGAGAGTGAGTACCCCGCCGCCTGGCGCCACGCCGTCAGGAACGCCTCCTGCACGAGGTCCTCAGCCGCCTCGTGGTCTCTGACCAGGTCGTAGGCGATGGACCACGCGACCTTGGCATGGCGGTCGTAGAGCCGCGCGAACGCACGCGCGTCGCCACCGGCCGAACGCAGCATGAGGTCCTCGTCCTTCAGGTCGCGGCCGTCGACGAGCGCGTCCCTCCCTGTCGACGTCCCCGTACCGTGCTCGGCCATACCTCTCATCCGTCCCTCGATCGGAAGGCCACCGGGGATCGGGGTGGCGATGGAACCATCGCTCGTGTGCCGGGGACCCCACGCCCCGGTTCACGAATCGTGGCTGTCTTTCCCCAATCTGCCGGAGATCAAACGATAAGCCCGCGCAAACGTCGTCGTATCAGCGCGCGCGCTCAGATGTGGAACATCAGGGCGCCGGCGTGGCGCGCCTCGCGCTCGACCATTTCGGCGATGGTGACCGCGCCGAGCACGGCGGCAAGCCCGGTCTTGGCCTCGTTCCACAGGTGCCCGGTCGCGTCGTCGGCGGCGTCGCCGGACGGGCGCAGCGGCCCGTCCACGCACTCGACGACGTCCAGCACCGTCACCTCCCGCGGGCTGCGCAGGAACGAGTACCCGCCCTTGACCCCGCGCTGGCTCTTGAGGATGCCCATGCGCCGCAGCGACGAGAACAATTGCTCGAGCACGTGCAACGGGATCTGGCGGCTGTCGGCGATCTCCAGGATCGGTACGGGAGCGGGTTCCGCCCGGCGCGCCAACTCGGCCAGCGCGTTGACCGCCGCCCGACTCCTGTCACTGACCGTAATCACCTGGAAACCCCTCAGCCAATACGTGGTTTCCGGAGAGTGTAGCGCCCTGCGCCTACAACTCCCTGAGCAACGCGGTCGTCGACCCCGTCCGCGTCACGACCGGACTGTGCGCCTGGCCCTGCTTGACCCGGTGTGCGTACATGATCTCGAGCGCGTCGATCCAGGCGTCCAAGTCGCCGACCATGAACTCATAGCCGCACTCGGCCGTGTGCAGGACCATTCGGGGGCGACGTCCACCCGGGACGATGTCGTCGGGGCTCGCGGGTAAGCGCTCCACCTCGGTGATGTCCTCGTAGCGTAACGCTCGGCGCTTTCCGCCCAACAGCGTGTCGAGGATCGTCGGGACGAACACGACCCGCTCGTCGGTCAAGTAGAGGGTGCCGTGGCGCCCGTACCAGCCGTTCTGCAGGTCGGCGCCGCCGCGCTTTCGCACCGTCTCGTCGGGCCTGGGCTTGTCCGCGTGCGGCAGGCGCGGCATCTTGCGGTTAGTCGTCCCCATCCACCATCCTCGTTCGGTTTTCCCAGATCCGTCGCCGTTCGGCGAGGGCATCGAGCCAGTCGTCGAGCCCGTGATGGAACACGAACTCGAAAGAGCGCTCCGATGTGGTGATACGCATCCGGGGCGCCTTGCCGCCGGGCAGCATGTCCTCGGCCCGAAGCGGCTGACGCTCGACCGCGGTCATCTCGGCGAA
The DNA here is from genome assembly GCA_046708705.1 of Miltoncostaeaceae bacterium. Lineage (GTDB taxonomy): Bacteria > Actinomycetota > Thermoleophilia > Miltoncostaeales > Miltoncostaeaceae > CALMEC01. The sequence continues at coordinate 4,603 of JBKKDD010000299.1, forward strand.
GTCGATCCGATGGCTCTTGGCGAACAGGAGCCGCTCGATCGGCGTGGGCGTGAACGACAACCAGTTGTCGTGCAGTCGCAGCAACCCACCCCGCGCCAGCCACCCCGAATTGAGTGACGCCAGCGTGCGGCGATACTCGCCGGGCTCGAGCTCCCGTGGGCCGTCCCGCATCTCGATGAACGTGGCGTCCCAACGGTCGGGGTTGTAGCCGTCATCACGGTGTTCGTCAGGCACGGACCGAGCGTAGCAGCGCCGTCCGGGCGCAGCGGTACATTTGACCCCGGATCACCTGCCACCGCACCTGGGAGATGTCCGATGGTTCGCTATTCCGAGTGGGTCGAGGACTTTGAGCGTCGCATGGCGATGCACGACGACGGCGTCGCGGTGCTCGCCCGCGACCTGGCGACCCGGACGTCATGGAGCGTGCGCGCCGAGGCGCCCGGGTTCGATCCACCGACGCCGCGGGCGGGCCGGGCGCCGGACGTGCAGTGCGACCGCGGGGTCGAGGCACCGCCGGTCGTGTTCGAGGTCGAGCTGCCCGAGACCCTCGTCCGCCGCCAGACCGTCACACGGCTTACGCGCCTGGTCGACGGCGCCGTCGAGGCCCGCGTCGTCGTGATCGCCGAGGAGGACCACCCCGAGGTGATCCGCGACGCCGCGCGCCTGCTGCGAAGCGCCGGGCTGGACATCCCGGTCGCCGCGATCTCGCCGCGCTCGGCGATCTTGACCGGCGCCGACTGGTAGCGCGAACCGGCGGGCTTGCCTGACGGGCGGGGCCGTGGCACGGTAGTCGGCGGCCCGGATTCCCGCCCCGTCCCGCAGCCGAACCGGAGGTCCTCCCATCCCGAGCAGCGCCCGAACCCGCCGCTGGACCCGCGCAGCCGCCATCGCCGTCCTGGTCGTGTCAGGAGTCTCCACCGCAACCGCCGCGCCGATGGTCGTGCTGTACGGCAGCGCCCCGACGAACCGGGCGATCATCAAGCCGGGAACGGCGACGGCCCTGCCGATCGACGGGCGGCTGTTCGTCCAGGAGCCGAACGTCGGGCACCTGTATCTGGGCGATCGCGACCGGCCCTACCGCCTCTCGCGCGTCACCGGCACCGAGATCGTGAGCGCGGGCTCGGCGGACGCGATCGCGGCGCTCCTTCGCAGCCGCGTCGCCGCCAACAACTGCACGTTCGTCCGCTGGGGGCCGGCAGGGTGTCAGAGCCACCTGGTGTTCGTCGACGAGATCGACGCGCGGTTCGCCGAGCGCGCCCCCAACCTCAACACCTCCGCGTGGCGCGGCCGCACGAGCCGGGCGCAGAAGAAGCGACGGTTCCCCGTGTACGTCCCGCGTCCGCGTGCGGGACAGCCCGGCTACGAGCTCGCGCTCGCCATGCAGAAGCTCGCCACGGAGCCGTTCGGCAGCGGCAGCTACGCCGACCGCGTTCACCTCTACATCGCCCCGGGAGTCGTGTCGTCGCTCGGAGTGGGACGCGGCAAGTACCAGAACCTCGGGCGCGACGGGCGGCCCCACTTCCGTACGTACGAGGGCGTCCGCGGCGCTCTGCGGAGGGCCGGCGGCGTCTGGCTCGAGATGTACCACTTCTCCGGGGGCGCGCACATCCCGTTCAACACGCGGGAATGGAGCGTCGCGCCCAGTAAGTTCACCCGCTACATGACTGCGCCGGGCGCGGGCTCGGCCGACCCGGCGATGGTCGCCAAGGTGCGGTTCATGATGAGCAGGGGCGCTCCGCCCTATCGCACCGGCGGGCCCGCCGTGTGCCGCACCACCGCCCGCCCCCAGACCTGCCAGTTCGCGCTCGCGTCGCTGCCGCAGAACGCGGCCATCCTCGCGAACGGCGTCGGCCAGTACCGCATGCAAGGCGACGAGGCCGAGTGGCGGACCATCGTCAGGCGGCTCTTCTTCAGCTGACGAGGCCGTTGGGCACAGGGGCTCAACAAAGCGCTCCGTCACGCCGATACAAGATGCGTGAAGTTCAAAGCAGCGCATGAGGCGCAGCTCTTCCGGGCTCAGACAAGGACGTCGAACACGTGCGTGTAATCCATCGAATCGTGGCGGTCGCAGCGCTCGCGCTGGCCGCGACGACCACCGCGTCGGCCGCGCCGATGCTGGTGATGTACGGCACCGCCGAGACGAACCGCAAGATCGTCAGGCCCGGCACCGCCGACGCGCTGCCGATCGACGGGCGCCTGTTCGTCCAGGAGCCGAACGTCGGGCACCTGTTCGCCGACGGCGCCGACAAGCCGTACCGGCTGTCACGGCTGACCGCGGCCAGCCTGATCGCCGCCGGTACCGGAGACGCCATGGCGCGGCTGATCCGCACGCGCATCGACGCGCCGGGATGTGTGTTTGCGCCCTGGGGCGAGTCCGGCTGCACCAGCCACCTCGTGTTCATCGACGAGATCGATATTCGGTTCGCCGAGAAGGCGCCCAACCTCAACACCGCCGCCTGGCGCGGGCGCACCAGCCGCAACCAGACCGCCCGCAAGTTCCCCAACTACATCCCCCGCCCCAAGGCCGGGCACGCGGGCTACGAGCTGTCCAAGGCCATGGCGCTGCTCGCGGCGATCCCGTACGTCGACGGCGGCACCTACGCCGACCGCGTCCACTTCTACATCGCGCCGGGCATGGTCACGACCATCGGCGTCGGGCGCGGCAGATACCACAACCTCGGCCGCGACAAGCGCCCGCACTTCCGCTCGCACGAGGGCCTTCGCACCGCACTGCGCCTGGCGGGCGGCGTCTGGCTCGAGATGTACCACTACGACAACGCGGCCAGGAAGCGCACGCCGTTCGACACGCGCGAGTGGGCCAACTACCCCATCCGCTTCGCCAAGTTCATGACCGCGCCCGGGGCCGGCACCGCCGACCCGGCGATGCTCGCCAAGCTCCACTTCCACATGAGCAACGGCATGCCCGCCAACAAGGGCGGCGCGCCGGGCGAGTGCGCGAACCCTGCGACCCCGCAGGGCTGCCAGTTCGCGCTGGCCGCGAGTGCCAAGAACGCGCGGATCCTCGCCAACGGCGTGGGGCAGTACCGAATGGAGGGTAACGAGGCCGAATGGCGCGGCCACGTCAAGCGCCTCTTCTTCCCCGAGCTGCCGTAAAAGGGAAGGTCACCGAGCTCCCGTAGTCTGGGAGAATAGGGCGAGTGCAGGGGTTCTGGGAGGCGCCCCTGCACGAGCCTTTTTTTCGCCTATGTGGATTGACGAAGGGCGTCGGCGATCCGGCGCGACGCGAACGGAAGCTGATCGATGGTCGCGGCGATCAGCTCGAAGCGGGCGTGGAGGTCGGGTGCGTCGAGCTCGGTCGCGATGACGTGGCCGGTACGGACGTGCTCGGCGATGTAGGAGCCGGTGAGAAATCCGACGCCCTGGCCCGCGGCAACCGCGGCGATGACCCCGGAAGAGTTTCCGACCTCGATCGAGGCGGCTGGCCATACGCCCGCCACCTCGAGCGCCCGCTCGGCTGTCGCGCGTACGCCCGATCCGAGCGCCTGCCAGAGGACCGTCCTGCCGGCGACATCGGGCAGGCG
>JBKKDD010000300.1:0-7213 GCA_046708705.1 Miltoncostaeaceae bacterium
CGATTCGTCTGCGCGCGCGTTCCTCATCAGGGGACGACTGGAAACCACATCCGCGCGTGCTGCCTCCCGCACCGAGGTCTCACGCGCGCGCTCGGTCCGGGAACCGTCTCGTCGCGGTGACCACTCCGAGGTGTTCGATGACCATCCGGCGAGGGTCAGCTTCCCGTATCGGTGGCGGCGCCCGGCACAGCCGCTGTCGCGGCGGTCTCAGCGAGCGGTTGGGGACGTAGGGGCGGGGCGCCCAGGGCGCAGTGGCTGTAGGGCTCGGCGAGGTCCGGGTCGTTTGGGGGATCCGTGATCATAAGCACGGCCAGGATGCCGCCCGCGATACAGACCGCGGCGGCGATCAGCATCCCGCGCGTGTAGCCGTCGTTGAACGATGAGGCGTCGACTCCGCTTGAGACCGAGATGCCGGCCAGGGCGGGGATGGTCGCGACGGCGATCAGGCCGGCGACACGGGCGACTGTGTTGTTGATCGCGGCGGACGCCCCAGCGTGCTCCTCGCCGCCGGCCTGAAGGACGGTCGAGGTGAGCGGCGCGACCGTCAGCGCAAGGCCCAGGCCGAACACCAGCACGCCCGGGAGCACCATCGACAGGTACGGGCTCGTGCGGTCGACGACACCCAACAGCGCCAGGCCGAGGCCCGCCACGATTGGACCAAGGCTCATCGGCAGGCGCGGCCCGATGCGCTGCGACAACCGTCCCGCGCGCGCCGACAAGAGCAGCATCACGATCGTCAACGGCACCAGCGCCGCACCCGCGGCGAGCGGCGAGTACCCGGCAGTCTGCTGGAGCTGGATCGGCAGCAAGAACAGCGCCCCGGACAGCGCCGCGTAGACCACGAACGTCACGACGATGGCAGCACTGAACAGGCGCGAGGCGAACAGCTCGAGCGGCACCAGCGCGCCCGCCCGGCCGTGCTCCACCACGGCGAACGCGACCGCCGCGATTGCTCCCGCAGCCAGCGTCACCACCACGCCGAGCGAGTCCCAGCCCGACTCGAGCCCCGAAGTCAGCCCGTACGTGATCGCGGCAAGCCCGAACACCGTGACGAGCGCGCCGCGAACGTCCAGCGGCAGCCCGCGGACGCTCTCGTCACGGGTCTCGGGAACATGCCGCAGCGCCACCCACACCACCACGGCCGCCAGCGGCAGATTGATCAAGAAGATCAATCGCCACGACACGGCCTCGATCAGGTAGCCGCCGACGAACGGCCCCAGCGCCCCGGCGACACCCCCGAGCCCCGACCATGCGCCGACGGCCGTCCCACGGTCCTCGCGGCGGAAGCTCGCCTCCATGATCGCGAGGCTGCCCGGCGCGAGCAACGCGGCGCCGACCCCCTGCAGCGCGCGCGCTGCGATCAGCAGCTCGACGTTCGGCGCGAGACCGCACAGCACCGAGGCGGTGGCGAACCAGACCGTCCCGATGCAAAACAGCCGCCGCCGGCCGAAGTGGTCGCCCAGGGAGCCCGCCAACAACAGGAACGCCGCCAGCGTCAGGGTGTAGGCGTTGATGGTCCACTGGAGGCTCGTCAGGTCGGCGTCGAGCTCGCGGCCGATTGTCGGCAGCGCGATGTTGACCACCGTCGCGTCCAGGAACGCCATGCTGGAGCCCAGTACGGTGGCGAATAGCACCCGCCGCCCCTGGGGCGATGCGTACGCGATGTTCGGCGCCGCCACGGGGCGCTCGACCGAGCCCTCCATGCGGGTGACGATAGCCCCCGCCGGCCCGCGCGCGCCGTGACGAGCGCGTCCTTCGGCTACCCGATCAGCGCCTCGCGCACATGGTCGACCCAGCGCCCGGCGTGGGGCAGCGGCACCACCGTGCCCCACGGAGCCCGCAGCGCGATCGCATGGATCGCCCCGGGGATCAGGGTGTAGCTGCCGGTCGCCCCGGCGGCCACGAGGCGGTCGAAGCCGGCACGCGAGCTCGTCGGGCTGACGCCGGGGATGCCGGGCAGATATCGATCCAGGCTGCCGTGGAACACGTCGAAGCGCGTGCCGCGCATGCCGGGAGTCGGCAGGCGTTCGGGGAGCCACGGCGCGAGCCCGATGACCCGTCCCACGTGCGGGTCGCCGGCGATGGCGGCCGCCACCGCGCCGCCCATCGAGTAGCCCAGGAGGACCACCTCGCGGGCGCCCGACCCGGCCAGCGACTGGAGCGCGGCCGCGCCGTCCTCGATGCACATCTCCAGGCGCTTCCACGAGCGCACGCGGTAGCGCACCTCGGCGAAGCCGATCTCGGGCAAGGTCGGCGCGAGCCTGCCGACGAGGTACTCGACGCTCGCGCTCCAGATGCCCGGGCGCTCGCGCGCGGTGCCGCCGTTGACGCACAGCACGACGGTTCCGTCGCGGGGACCCGTCGTCCGGATCGCCGCGCCTGTGGCGAGGGTGGCCTTGGTCACCGAAGCAGTCGGCTGAGTCGTCGGTCGGCGAGCACGCGGCCGCCGGTCTGGCAGTCCGGGCAGTAGACGAGCTCGTATCCTGCGAACGACACGCGCTCGAGCCGGTCGCCGCAGCGCAGGCACGGATCGCCGGCGTGACCGTGCACGGCGGTCACGCGCTGCTCGCGGTCGGGCAGGCTCGTCGTGATGCGCTGCCGGGCGCGGCCGAGCGCCTGCGTCAAGACGGTGTCGGCCGCCGCCGCCAGCCGCGCGCACTCGTCGTCGTCGAGCCGGTCGGTGCGCGCGAACGGCGCGAGCCGCGCCGCCCACATGATGTCGCTCGCGTACGCCCGGCCGATGCCCGCGACCCGCCGCCCGTCGCGCAACGCGGTGTGCAGACGCGCCGGAGGGGCGGACAGCCGCTCCCGCCAGATCGCGGCCGCCAATCCGAGCGGCTCCGGGCCCATCCGCGCGAGCGGGGGGTGCTCCTCCACGGCGGCCTCGTCCAACAGGTGCATGCTCGCCCGGTGCTCCGTGGCCGCCTCGCGCAGCCGAAGCTCCTCGCCGCCGTCGAGCTGGATCGACGCGGCCACCGTGCGGGCGGGTCGCTTGGCCGACGTGGCGGTCAGCCCCAGCCGTCCGCCCTGCATCAGGTGGATCACCACCGTCAGGGCGCCGGCGCCGACGCCGATCAGCTTGCCGCGCCGCCAGATCGCGTCGATCGTGCGCCCCGTGAGCGCGTCGAGCGGCGGCGTCGCCGTCTTGAGCGTCGCCGGCTGCCAGGCGGTCGCGCCGACGATCGTCCGGCCGACGCATGCGGCCGACAATCCCTCGGTCAGCGCCTGGAGTTCGGGCAGCTCAGGCACGGGCGGGCATACTCTCGATCGCTATACTCGCCGCGATGTCGACCTCCGGTACGGGAGGCTCCTGATCCAGCCCGAGGAGCTCGCAAAGACGCTCGATCACACGCTTTTGGATGTTCGTGCCACTCAGGCCGACATCGAGCGGGTGTGTGACGAGGCACGCGAATATCACTTCGCCACCGTGTGCTCGTTCCCGACGTTCCTGCCGATCATCGCGGAGCGCCTGCACGGGTGCGACGTCAAGACCTGCGCCGTGATCTCGTACCCGTACGGGGCCGATCTGCCCGGCGGCAAGATCGCCGCGGCGGAGCAGGCGGTCAGCGCCGGCGCCGAGGAGCTCGACGTCGTGATGAACGTGATGGCGCTGCGCTCGGGCGACTTCGGGTACGTGCGCAACGAGCTCGCGAGCCTGGTACGCGCTGTCCAGTCGCGTGCCGTCAACGACGCCCGCGGCATGGTGATCATCAAGGTCGTGATCGAAGCACCTTATCTCGACGACAAGCTCAAGCGCCTGGCCTGCAAGATCGTGGCCGACGCCGGCGCCGACTTCGCCAAGACCGCGACCGGCGTCGGGACGCTGGCCACGGTGGAGGACGTCGAGCTAATGCGCGAGGCCCTGCCCGAGGGCGTCGGCGTCAAGGCCTCGGGCGGGATCCGCACCCTCGAAGCGGCGGAGGCGATGATCAACGCGGGGGCCTCACGCCTCGGCAGCGGGTCCGCCGTCAAGATCATGAAGGAAATCCTGAAGGCCGGATGAGCGCCCTCGACGCCGAGCCCGATGTGCTCGCGCGCGTCCGGTTCGGCGCCGACGGGCTGGTGCCGGTCGTCGTGCAGGACGCCCGAAGCGGGCGCGTCCTGACCCACGCATGGATGAACCGGGAGTCGCTCGCCCGTACGCTGGAGACCGGCCAGACCTGGTTCTGGAGTCGCTCCCGCAGCGAGCTGTGGCACAAGGGCGCCACCAGCGGCAATACGCAGCACGTGCGCGGGCTGATGCTCGACTGCGACGGCGACACGCTGCTGGCGCTCGTCGAGCAGACGGGGGTCGCCTGCCACACCGGGGCAGAGACCTGTTTCTCGGATCTCCTCGCCGGCGATTCGGCGCAGGCGTTCGCGTCGCTTGCCGCGCTCGAGCGCACGGTCGGCGAGCGGGCCGCTGCGGCCGACCCCGACTCCTCATACACCGCCAGGCTGCTTGCCAAGGGCATCGACACGGTCTGCAAGAAGGTGGGCGAGGAGGCGACCGAGGTGGTGCTGGCCGCCAAGGGTGACGAGCACGGGCAGGTCGTCTACGAGAGCGCCGACCTGCTCTACCACCTGACCGTGTTGTGGCGGGCGGCCGGGGTCGGCCTGGACGAAGTGGCCGCAGAGCTCGACTCCCGCCGCTCATGAGCGCGTTGCGGTTGGACGTGACACCGGGTGACGGCCTGGGCTTTGCCGTCGCGCCGAGCCGCGAGGAGGTCGCCGCGCTGGCTGCAGATCACAAGCAGGTGCCGCTGGTCCACACGTTCATCGCCGATTGCGAGACCCCCGTCAGCGCGTTTTTGAAGCTGCGTGAGAGCGGGCCGTGCTTTCTGCTCGAGTCGGCGGAGGAGGGCCAGCGCCTGGGCCGCTACTCGATGATCGGGATTCGTCCGCAGGCGGTCATCCGCGGTGTGGGCGACCAGCTTGCGCTGTTGACCGACCGCGGTGAGATCCACGCCCTGGACGTGGACGATCCGTTCGGCGCGGTCGAGGACGTGGTGGCTGCCGCCGCGGTGGCGCCCCCGCCCGCCGAGCTCGTGTTCCACGGCGGCGCCGTCGGCTTCTTCGGGTACGACCTGGTGCGCCGGGTCGAGCGGCTGCCGAGCCCGCCGCCCGACGACCGCGAGATCCCGGACATCGCGATGATGATCACCGGGCCGGTCGTGCAGTTCGACCACCTGCGTCGCTCGCTGACCCTCGTCGTGCCGTGCCGCCTGGATCGGGACGAGACGCTGGACGCGGCGTATGACCGGGCGGTCGACGAGCTGCGCGAGCTCAAGGCCCGCCTGGCCGGTTCGGTGCCGCCGCCGGACCCTACACGCCCCGCCCCGCAGGTCGGGCCGATCGAGAGCAACACCACCCGCCAGGACTTTGAGCAGGCCGTGGAGCGTGTCCGCGAGTACGTGTTCGCGGGCGACGCGTTCCAGGTCGTGCCGTCGCAGCGGTTCGGGGCACGCATCAACCTGGACCCGTTCGCCGTCTACCGGGGCCTTCGCACGGTCAACCCGTCGCCGTACATGTTCTTCCTGGACTTCGGCGACGTCGCGCTGGTGGGCTCCTCGCCCGAGATGCTGGTCAAGGTCGTGGACGGGACCGTGGAGACCCGTCCGATCGCCGGCACCCGCCCCCGCGGCGAGACGCTCGAGGACGATCAGCGCCTGGCCGACGAGCTGCTGCAGGATCCCAAGGAGCGCGCCGAGCACGTGATGCTGATCGACCTGGGCCGCAACGACATCGGCCGGGTCGCGCGACCGGGCACCGTCGAGGTCAAGGAGCTGATGGGCATCCACCTCTACAGTCACGTGATGCACATCGAAAGCAGCGTCGTGGGGCAGCTCGCCGAGGGGATGCGTGCCAGCGACGCGTTGCGCGCGACGTTCCCCGCCGGCACGCTCTCCGGTGCACCCAAGGTCCGGGCCATGGAGATCATCGACGAGCTGGAGCCGACCAAGCGGGGCCCCTACGGCGGCGCGGTCGGGTACATCGGGTTCAACGGCGACCTGGACGTCTGCATCACGATTCGCACGATCGTCTGCCACGACGGGGTCGCCTACGTGCAGGCCGGCGCCGGGATCGTGGCCGACTCGGTGGCGGCGTCGGAGTTCACCGAGACCGAGAACAAGGCCGCCGGGATGTTCCGTGCCATCGAGGTCGCCGCGGCGCAGGTGGACTGGTAGCCATGTCGACACCCACCCGCGTCGCCCTGGTCGACAACTACGACAGCTTCACCTACAACTTGTTCCAGTACCTGTCCGAGTTGGGCGCCGAGGTCCTGGTGCACCGCCACGACGCGATCGACCTGGACGGGCTGGCGGCGCTCGCGCCCACGCACCTGGTGATCTCGCCGGGACCCAAGACGCCGGACGAGGCCGGCATCTCGATCGAGGCCATCCGGCATTTCGCCGGGGTCGTGCCGATCCTGGGCGTGTGCCTCGGCCATCAGGCGATCGGTCAGGCCTTCGGCGGCGAGGTCGTGCGCGGACAGGAGCCCGTGCACGGCAAGACCAGCGAGATCTCCCACGACGGCAAGACCCTGTTCACCGGGATCGAGAACCCGATGACGGCGACTCGCTACCACTCCCTCATCGTCGCGGGCGACCTGCCCGACCAGCTCGAGGTGTCGGCGTGGTGCGACGGGGACGTGATCATGGGGCTGCGCCACCGCGAGCTTCCGGTCGAGGGTGTGCAGTTCCACCCCGAGTCGATCCTGACGGCTGCGGGCAAGCGCCTGCTCGCGAACTTCCTTGCGCAGACGGCGTGAGCATCGCGGCCGTCATCGACCGGCTGCTGGCGGGCGAGGACCTGGGACGCGACGGCGCGGCCGAGGCGCTGGACGCGGTCATGGGCGGCGAGGTCGACCCGGTCCAGACCGGCGCGTTCCTGATCGCGCTGCGGGCCAAAGGGGAGACCGCGTCCGAGCTCGCCGGGCTCGCATCGGTCGTGCGATCTCGCAGCGAGCCGGTGCGCGTCACAAGTGCCCCGCTCGTCGACACGTGTGGCACCGGCGGGGGGTGGTCCACGTTCAACGTGTCGACCGCGGTTGCGTTCGTGGTGGCCGGCGCCGGGATCGCGGTGGCAAAACACGGCAATCGCTCCGCGACGTCGCGATGCGGGAGTGCCGACGTGCTCGAGGCACTGGGCGCCAGGATCGACCTGACCCCCGATGCCGTGGCCGAGTGCGTGGAACGCGTCGGGGTGGGGTTCATGTTCGCCCCGCTGCACC
>JBKKDD010000301.1:0-6798 GCA_046708705.1 Miltoncostaeaceae bacterium
GACGTGGACGGCGAACTTCTTGAGGCCCGACAGCGCGTCGCCGGTTGCGCCGCGCGAGAGGGTGACGCGCCCGGGGATGGTCTGGGATGCGATCGCGACCTCGGCGGTCGGCGCCGTCTTGTCGATCTTGACCACCCGGCCTGGCGAGGCGGCGCTGACGCGGCCGGCCGTGTCGACGGCTCGAGCGGTGAGGGTGACGCTGCCCTCGGCCGTGCGCGCGAAGCTCGCCGGAGAGTCGCTCCAGTTGGCGCCGGCGTCGGAACTGAACTGATTGCGGTTCCAGCCGGAGCCGGTGCCGTCGCCGGTCGCGGCGGTCGTCACGGTGACGTCCCGGTTGGTCCAGGCGCCACCGGTGTCCGGGCTCAGGGCGATCGTCGGCACGCCGGGGTTGGTACGGTCCAACTTGAAGACCGTGCACTGCCCCGCTGTCGCCCACAGCGCCGACTGCGCGCTGCGATACGCGCAGATCTGGTGCTGACCGTCGGCCAGGGCGCCAACTCCGACCCAGGCGCCGGTGTGGCCGTTGGGCTGGTCGCCTTGATCGACGGTGGCTCCGCCGACGACGCTCGCGTACGTGCTGCCGCGCAAGAACGCGTTGTCGGAGTGGTCCCACTCGATCGGCGCCGCGTCCCCGGTCAGCCAGGACGTCCAGCTGAACGTCCCGGAGATCGCCGGTCCCTGCAGGTCCTCGACGCGGACGCCGAGGATCTGGTTGGTCAGGAGCGTGGTGAACCCGAGGTTGCTCGTGGTGGAGCCTGCGTACACACCGCCCCAGAAGCACTGGCCGGCGACAAAGTTATGGTCGTCGTCATGGACCTGGGCGTACTGCATTTCGGTGGCGCTCGACAGATTGTAGAGGTACCGGTTGTGGATGTCGGTCCCGTTGGGAGCCTGGATCCGCATGAACGCGAAGATGTCGTTGGCGGTCGCCATCCAGCGCACGCGCCGCACGCGAGCGCCGACGAGCTGGGTGTTCGAACCGAACTGGTTGCAGTACTGCGTCTGCATGTGCGAGCCGGCGGGGATCGATGCGCCGCCGCCTGGCGCCGAGATCGTGTTGCCGCCGTCCGAGCTGACGAACGGGCCTGCGAGGCTCGAGATCGCCGTCCACGAGGCCGGTTGCTCCACGACCGGGCCGGCGAGGGCGGATCCGGTCACAAGGTCGATGGACCCGATGGTCGCGACGACGCCCAGCGCGCGCCGCATCCGTCGGGTGAGGTGGTGGGTTCTCAAGGTGCACACTCCTTTGGGCGAGTTGAGAGATGGTTCGCGACGCGCGGAACTTCGCGTCTGTGGGGTACACGGGCGATACGGTCCTTGTTCACCCGCGCCTGGTGCTGAGTGTTTCGAGACCTCCGGATCGACCGACCGCGAAGCCCGTCGAATGCGTGAGGATGAGTTAGAGTTTTTAGTAGTTTCGCCCGATTTTCAAATAAGATTTCCTCGCTCGTTGCGAACTTACGGTCCCAGCGCCGCCTGACCGAAATCACGCATTTTGCGCCAGGATCGTGCGGGTCGATGAACGGAGGCACGCCCACGCCGTCACCCAGGGGCCGCCCCTCGGCCCCGTCGATTCCCCCGGCGGCAACCGTGCCCCGGGAAATTGTCCGCCCGACCTCCTCACCCGATTCGACCCACGTTCGACCGCTCGCTGAGTTCGCACCCTTCGCTCGCCCCTCCCACCCGGTGGTCCCACGACCCACAGGGCGGCGTCCAAACTGCCAACTGACCGCGTGCTGTGCCACTTGTCTCGTACGCGCCACACCTTGGCAAGCGGACCGCCGGACGGCGCGGCGACATCAGCCCACCCTGAGATCCGTTCCCACGACACTGTTCGTCGCCGGCCCGACCACGCCCGCGACGCCAAACGCCATTTGGGGCGAACGATCACGACATGCTTGGTCGCGGGGGCCTGGAAGCGCCGTGGCGTGGGGCGTCGCGGCCCGTCCGGGCGAACGGTTCAGACCTGAGCCTGGTTGACCGAGGTCGGGTCGCGGCAGGTCGGGCCCGGCGCGCCGGAGTTTGATCTCGGTCGGGGCTACAGCCCCGCGAGGTAGGCGCGGTAGGCGGCGACGTCCATCAGCTCGTCGAGTTGCCCCGGGTCGGTCAGCCGGACGCGGATGAGCCAGCCGGCGCCGTAGGGGTCGTTGTTGACGGTCTCCGGCGTCTGGCGGACCGTGTCGTTGACGGCGAGGACCTCGCCAGCGGCCGGGCTGATGATGTCCGACACGGCCTTGACCGACTCGAGTTCACCGTACGAGGCGTCCTTGCTGACGGTCGCGCCGACCGCCGGAGGGTCGTAGTAGACGACCTCGCCGAGGGCATCCTGGGCGTACCAAGTGATCCCGAACACCGCCTCGTCGCCCTCGACCCGGACCCAGTCGTGCTCGGGGTGGTAGCGCAGATCGTCGGGGTAGGTCTCGTCAGCCATTTCCGCTACTCCTTCTTGGGTGAGGTGTCGACCAGAGGTCGCTTTGCGGTCGTCGCGGCCTTGCGCTTGCCCCGTATGTCGATCTGCAGCGGCGTGCCGGCCGCAGCCAGATCGGTGCGTACATACGCCATGCCGATCCCGATGTCGAGGGTCGGCGAAAGCGTACCGCTCGTGACCTCTCCCACGACCGCTCCGCCCGCCTCGACCGGGCAGCCTGTGCGGGGGATGCCGGGCTCGTCGAGCCGGAAGATGCTCAGGCGCTCGGGCGTGCCGTCGGCCACCTGCCCGCGCATGACCTCCGCGCCGACGAACCCGCCCTCCAGATCACATGCCCACTTGAGCCCCGCCTCGATCGGGGTGCGCGTCAGGTCCAGCACCTGCCCGAAGAGCGGGTAGCCCATCCCCATCCGCAGGGTGTCGCGGGCGGCCAGCCCCACAGGCGCGGGCGCGTCGGGCCCCGATATCAGCGCGTCCCACACCGCGGTCGCGCCGTCCACCAAGCACATGATCTCGACGCCCGGCTCGCCGGTGTACCCGGTACGTGCCACCAGGCTCGGCACGCCTGCGAGGGCGGTCTGGGCGATGCCGAAGTACGACAAGCCGAAGATCTCCCGGCCCGGCATCAGGGGCCGGATCGCCTGCTCCCACGCCTTGCCCTGCAGCGCGAGCATCGCGTACCGAGCGGAATGGTCGGCGACTTGCGCGTCTGCGGGCGCGCGCTCGGTCAACCAGTCACGCACGGGCGCGACGTTGGAGGCGTTGCAGATGATCAGGAAGTGGTCGGGCAACTCGTAGACGATCAGGTCGTCGATGGTACCGCCGTCCTCCCGGCAGACGAGCGTGTACTGACCCGCGCCCGGCTGGAGCCGCGCGATGTCGTTGGTCAGCGCGTTGCCGAGATACGCGCGCGCGCCCGTCCCCGACACGGCGATCTGCCCCATGTGCGACACGTCGAACACACCGCAGCGCGTGCGCACCGCCCTGTGCTCGTCACGCACCGAGGTGTAGGTGAGCGGCATGTCCCAGCCGGCGAACGGACCGAGCTTGGCCCCCGACGCGAGGTGACGTTCGTGGAGCGGGGTGCGAAGGAGCGCGCTCGGCATCGCTGCCGGACGCTACCACGCACGCCCCGACCGGTCCCCGGCGGCGCGCCGGAAACCCCGCGGCGCGGGCCGCGCACGACCTACCGCAAGAACGAGGGCACGTCGAGCGAGTCGTCGTCGTCGTCGACCTCGAGCTCCGAACGCTCGCTGCGTCCCAGGCTCGGCACCGTCGACTCCGGCGCCTCGAACGACGGGAAGAGCGGCTCGCGCCGCCAACTGCCGGTGGTGCGATCCGCCGACGCCGCCCGCTCGGGCACCTTCGGCCCGTCGAACCCTGTCGCGATGACGGTGACCCGCAGGTGGTCGCCCGCGGTCTCGTCGATGACCGCGCCGAAGATCACGTTGCAGTCGCTGTGGGCGGCCTGGCGAATGATCGTCGCGGCCTCGTTGACCTCGAAGAGCCCCATGTCGGGCCCACCGGTGATGTTCATCAGCACGCCGGTCGCACCGGACACCGTGCTCTCCAGAAGCGGCGAAGAGATCGCCGACTTGGCGGCTTCGGCCGCGCGGTTCTCGCCCGACGCGGTGCCGATCCCCATCAGCGACGACCCCGCGTTGGCCATAATCGTCCGCACGTCGGCGAAGTCGAGGTTGATCAGACCCGGAACGGTGATCAGGTCGGTGATGCCCTGCACGCCCTGGCGCAGGACGTCGTCGGCGAGGCGGAAGGCGTCGACGATGGACGTGTGCGCGTCGACCACCTCGAGCAGTCGCTCGTTGGGGATCACGATCACCGAGTCCACGTGCTTGCGAAGCTCCTCGATGCCCTCGTCGGCCCGGCGCGTGCGCTGCAGCCCCTCGAAGGCGAACGGCTTGGTGACCACGCCGACGGTCAGCGCGCCCTGCTCCTTGGCGATCTGCGCGATGACCGGCGCGGCGCCGGTGCCGGTCCCGCCCCCCTCGCCCGCGGTCACGAACACCATGTCCGCGCCGCGGATGGCCTCCTTCAATTCCTCGCGGCTCTCCTCCGCGGCCTCGCGTCCGACCTTCGGCTCTGCTCCCGCGCCGAGTCCCTTGGTGATGGTGCCGCCGAGTTGCAGCTTGACCTGCGCGTCGCACATGGCGAGGGCCTGCGCGTCCGTGTTGACCGCGATGAACTCAACGCCGCGTACCCCCGCGTCGACCATCCGGTCCACCGCGTTCGTGCCGCCGCCGCCGCACCCGATGACCTTGATAACCGCGATGTAACTGTCCACCGAAGGGGCCTCTCCATGTCGTGACTCGACAACGTCTTGAGGGTCTGTTTGCAGGGAGTCTTCAGATCTCAAGCGGAGCTTGAGACACCCGGATGGTCGGTTCGAAGTGAACTTCACGGATCTCGGGTAAGCGATCCCAGCGAGGCAAACTAGTGCCCGGGCCCCCGCGTGTCAAGCAACCTCGACGACAAGGTGAGTGTTCGGCTCAGCCTGTAGGTAAGGGTTGACCTTGTGTCGAGGGTACAAGTCCGCCCTCGGCCACACCCCCGAGCATCGGCTGCTTGGGCGAGCTGACGTCGAGATACGCCGCGCTCGCCAGCTTCTTGGCGATGGCGGGGTTGGTCAGCACCGCCTCGACGGAGCGGCCCTTTGCCCAGAGATCGCGCGGGGGGCCGAACACCAGCCGGGGTCCGCCCTCGATGCTGCCGACGATCACCCCGCCGGTCAGATGCAGATCGCGCACCCGCCGTCCCGTCGCGGGCGACATCGCCGTCACGATCTCGAAGGGCGCGCGCGCCGCGGGCCCCGTGACCCACTCCCCCACGCGCAGCGAGTCCACGCGGTAGGAGGGCAGCGCCACGCGCTCGGTCGCGGGACCGAGCACGCGCCCCGAGGTCGCCACGGCCAGCCGTCGGCCGTCGGCCGTCAGCGCGATGGCCGCCGGCCGCGCCTGGGTAATCACGACGTCGATGCCGCGCGGCCACCGATGGTGGACTGCCACGTCGGCGACCCACGGGTACCGAAGCAGGGCCTCCCGGACCGCCACGGTCGGTAGCTTCAGCATCGTGCCGCTGTGCGAGGCAATTTGGACGGTCCGCAGCAGCTCGGCCTGGTCGGCCTGGCGGTACCCCGCGATCTGCACCGACGTGACCGAGAGCAGCGGGCCCGTGCCGAGCCACCACGTCCCGGCCATCGCGGCCGCCCCCGCAACGATGGTCAGCAGCACCGTCCGTCGGCGGCGATGCCGCGCGATCATCACGGAGCGCCGGCGCTCCAGCAGGCCCGTGGCCGCACGGGAGCTCACAGGGACTCCAGCGGCGGGGCGCCGACGCCGTGGACGGGGTCGAGGTAGCGCACCTCGGATTCGAGCACCGGCCCGCCGGCGTCACGAACCCGACGCCTGCCCTCGCTCATCAGCGCGAGCACGTCGGCGCTGGAGCATCCGGGAGACGCCTCGATGAAGTTGGCATGGACGGGCGAGAATCGCGCGCCGCCGATCGCCAGGCCCTTGCATCCGGCGGCCTCCAGCAGACGACCCGACGAGCCCCCTTGCGGGTTGGTGAACACGCTGCCGAACGTTCGCACGCCCTGGGGCTGGGTACTGCGCCGGTGGCGGCGAAACTCGGCCAGGGTTCCGGCGATGGCCTCGGGATCGCCCGGCACGAGCCGGAACGACACCGCCACGACGACCTGGAACGACGTCACGCTGCTCGAGCGGTAGCCGAACAGCAGCTCCTCGGGCATCACCCGCCGACGCCCGCCGGCCGAGCAGATCACCGCCCATTCCAGCACGTCCTTGAGCTCGCTCGCATAGGCGCCGGCGTTCATCGCGACCGCGCCGCCGACGGTGCCGGGGATGCTGGCGCCGAACTCGATGCCGGTCAACCCCGCACCGGCGGCGCGCAACACCGCCCGCGGCAGCGACGCGCCGCCACCGCACCAGAGCCGCTCGCCCCGCACCGAGATGCCCTCGAGCCGACCGCGCAACCGGATGACCAGGCCGCGAAACCCGGCATCGTCGATCAGCAGGTTGGAGCCCTTGCCGACGACGGCGATCGGGACGCCCGCCTGATCGGCCCACGCCAGTGCCGCGACCACCGCGCGCGCGGAGCCCGCCTCGGCGAGCCAGTCCGCGCTGCCCCCCACCCGGATCGACGTGAACCTGGCAAGCGGCGCGTCGGGAACGAGATCAGGGTGCGTCGGGCGCGTGGTGGTCACCTCCATCACCCAGACGTGTTTGCAGCCGGGCGACCAACTCCTGCCCCAGGCGGGTCACATCGCCCGCGCCGATGGTCATCACCATGTCGCCGGGACGAAGCTCCGCCGCCACGGCGACGCAGGCCTCGTC
>JBKKDD010000302.1:0-6804 GCA_046708705.1 Miltoncostaeaceae bacterium
CAAGGTGGAGGCGGGCGCCTACGGCCCCGAGGAGTACGCGGTGGGCATCTCCACCCGGCCCGACGCCCAGCTGGCGCCGATGGTCGACGAGGCCGACCTCTTCACGGGCCTGTCGTTCGCCGAGGCCCACTGGGTGGCGGCGGTGCTCGCGAGCGCGACGACGCGCGGCGACGAGGCCGAGGCGCTGCTCTTCGACCTGCGTGTCCCGGTCGACCTGACCTGGCGCGACATCGAGCTTGCCGCCGAGGTCATCGAGCCCGGCGGCATCCGCTCCGGCCCGCTTGTGCCGTGGGAGACCGAGGGCAATCCGTCCCACAGCCGCTACGCGATCGCGACCTACACCCTCGACTGCGGCCACCAGGCCGTGGAGCTCTTGCGCCAGGACCTTGAGAGCGCGCCGTTCTGGGTCGAGGAGGGAGCTGTCGACCACCTGGCCGCCCGCGACGCGCGCAGCCTGTGTCGGCTGCTCCTGGGCGCCGCCAACCTCGAGGAGGCCTACGGGCTGATCGAGTCGGCGCAGGAGAACCTGGCGACTCATCCCGACGACGAGATGGACGAGTTCGACGACGACGAGCCCGAGGGCCGGCGGTAGCGTCGCGACTCACGTCGGGCCCGCGTGGCCCGGGCCCATACACTCAGCCATCGTGAACGACGGCGCGGCAACGGGTGGTGAGCGGCGCGACGTGATCCGAGCCGTCGCCGCCCGGCGTGCCACGCTGGACGGCGTGATCGCATCGGCCGACGCGCACGCGCAGGTCATGGCCGAGGCGCGGGCCGGAGTTCACGGACCGACCGACCAGGTCATCGGGTGGGCGCACGAGGGGTTTCACGACGTCGATCGCCGCGGGGTATTCGCCGCCGCCCGTGGCGCCGGGCGCAAGATCGACGCGCAGGGCGTGGTCGCCGCCAGCCGCCTCTACACGCCGCGGCATATCGTCGACTTCCTGCTGCAGAACAGCCTGGGGGCATGGTGGCTCGAGTCGCATCCCGACTCGCCCCTCGCCGACCGCTGGCCCTTGCTCGTGCGGGGCGCGCTTCGCCCCGGTCGTCCGCCGACGCCGCTTCGTGAGCTGCGTCTGCTGGATCCCTGCTGCGGGTGCGGCGCGTTCCTGATCCCGGCGTTCGACATGCTGGCCGATCTCTACGCCGACGAGCGCGCGCTTGCGCTCACAGGGGCGATTCCGCGCGACTGGGCGGTGCCCGCCGCCGCGACGCCGCGGACGATCGTCGCGGACAACCTGCACGGCGCCGACCTGGACGCGGCCGCCGTCGCGATCACGGCCGAGCTTCTGCGCGGCCGCGCCGGCGCCGAGGTGCCAGTCAACCTGCACGTTCCCGAACTGCCACTTGGCAGTCTCGCGACGGCCAATTGGCCGAACGAACGGTTCGATGTGGTCTGCGCCAACCCGCCATACGTCGGTTTCCGGATGCTGGCGCCTGCGGTCAAGGACGCGGTGCGGCAGGCCGATCCGCTGGCGCGCTCGGATCTGGCGGTCGCGTTCCAGAGCCGGTGTTTCGGCCTCCTGCGCGACGGCGGTCTGTGCGCGACGGTCACGCCGGCCAATTGGCTGACCGGGCGCGAGTCACTGGCGCTTCGCGAGCACATCCTCGCGCACGGCGGTCCGCGGGTGACGGCGGCGCTGGGACAGCGCGTGTTCGATGGGGCGCCGCTGCTGTTCGTGGGTCTCGGCGTGGTCGCGCGGGGAAATCATCCTGCGCGCGTCCATGTGCTTCGCCCGACGGTGGGAGGCGGAGAGGAGGGGCTGCGCAGCGCGGTCGCCATCGGCGCGGTCGCGACGGACCGTTCGCTCATCGAGCGCCTCGCGCTGCGGCCGTTCCTCCCGGGCGCGCCTCCAAAAGTGCTCGCCCTGGCGGGCCGCGGGCCCCGACTGGGCGAGCTGTTCGCATCGTTCGACGGGGTCTGGACCGGCAGCAACGCCCGTGACACCCGCTACTGGTGGGAGCTCGACGGCGACCCTGATGGCGCCGCTTGGCGCGGGCTGTCCGGCGGGCAGGGCAACGAGCCGTGGCTCGCGGCGACGCGCCTTCGCATCCGCGCCGAGCACGCGGTAGCCCAGCCGTCGCGCGACGGCGCCGTCGAGTACGCGCGGGTGGCGGGGGGCAGACTCGCCGCGCGCCTGGCCGTGCCCGGCACCGCGGCGCTCGCGGGGATCGTGACGTTGACCCCACGCGGTCCCGAGGGCGCCGCCCGTATCGAGGAGGTCCTCGCGATCTTCAACTCACCGCTCGGCGCAGCGTGGCTGCGTACGCTCACCAGCGGCCTCAACTTCAACCCAGGCTATGCCGCCGAGATTCCCCTGGGCCCCGACCCGCCGCCGCCCGAGCTGCGGGCACGGGTGCGCGACCTGATCGCGCTCTGCGCGGCGCTCACCGCTCGTGATCCGACCGCCGACACGTTCGTCGACACGATGCCCCCCTGGCGCGAGGACGACCTCGCCGCGCGCATCGCCGCCAAGGAGCGGGAGGTCGAGGTCCTCCTGGCGGAGCACCTCGGGGTGAATCGGGCGACCATGGCCGCCCTGCCGCCCGTGCGCCGGACCGCACGCGGCAACGATGCCGTGGCCGACCATGTGGGGGTACGTGTCCTGCGGCTCATGGGCATGCGCTGGCCGGGCCAGGACGCTCACGAAGCCCGGCGGGGGCGGCCCTTCGTCGATCCCGCGCTGATCACCGGTCCGTCGGCCTCCGCTCGGGTCCTGGCCGACCGGCTCGCTCTCGTGCTCGCCGCCGAAGAGGACGCGTCGGAGCCACTGGACCTGCGCCATTGGGTGGCCCGGTGGTTCTTGCTCCACCACGCTCGACGGTTTCGTGGCCGCCCGGTGGTCGTCGCCGCCGGATCAGACCGGTTCCGTGTCGATCAGGGACGCGCGGACCCGGCTGAGCGCTACCCCCGGGCGGGGCGGTAGATCGCGCGCGACAGCGTCTCCAGGCGCGCGCCGCCGGGGCGGTGCTCGTGCGCGGACTCGCCGCGGATGCGGCGGACGACCTTGGGCCACAGGCGCTCGGACCGGGCGAGGCGCGACGCCAGCCCCGGCGCCTGCTCGAACAGCAGCTTGCCCGCCCACGAGACCGCGCGATGGCGTGAAAGCGCGCCGTCCAGGGTCGCCTGGAACCCGTCCAGGCTCGCGGTCCTGCCGGCCAGCAGGTCGAGCACCGCCCCGGCGGCCAGGCGGCTCGACAGGAACGCCTCGTACATCCCGTCGCCCGACATCGGGTCGACCAGGCCGGCGGCGTCACCGATCACGATGGCCCGACCACCCGCCACTCGCGCGCCCGGACGGCGCAGCGGCAGGCGGTAGCCCCGCACGTGCTGCAGGGCGTCGGGCGCGACTCCGGCCTCGCGGCATAGGCGCGCCAGGTGCTCCCGCAGGTTCGGCGCCTCGCGGCCCCAGCCGCCCACGCCCAGGTTGGCGTGTTCGCCCTTGGGGAACACCCATGCGTATCCGCCGGGCACCGTGTCGAACTCCAGCCACATGCGGCCGCGCCAGACGTCCCGGTCGATGGCTCCCCAGGCCACGTTGCCCTCGTATGCGACCCCGTAGGTGACCCCGCTCGCGAGGCCCAAGGCCTTGGCGCTGACTCCGTTGCAGCCGTCGGCGCCGATCACGACCCGCGCCGCCAGACGATCGGTGTCGGTCACGACGACCGCTCCGTCCCGGTCCAGCTCGATGCCGCGCACGCGCGCGCCGTCGCGGAAGTCGACGCCGCGCGCGGCGGCCTGCTCGGCCAGGTGGGCGTCGAGCCGCCGCCGCTGGGTCATCAGGACGAGCGGCTCCTCGGCGTGTCGGGTGAACCGGTCGCGGTAGCCGAACCCCAGATCGACGCTGGTCACGCGATCCTCGACGACCGGGGTGACATCGATCGGCAGGTGCGCGAGCCCGCGCACCGTGATGCCGCCGCCACAGGGCTTGTCGCGCGGAAACCGCGCACGGTCGAGCATGGCGACGCGCGCGCCCTCCGACGCGAGCCGGTGCGCGACCGTCGACCCGGCGGGTCCCGCGCCGACCACGATGACGTCAAAACGCTCCATGGCCCTCATAGTAAGCGTTCGGGGTCGGGCTCGGCCGTCCTCAGGTGCGGACGCCGATGCCGGGGCCCGAGGCCGACGAGCTCGCCACAATCGCGCCGTGGTTGACGATCGTGGCGACGCCGCCCAGACCGCAGAGGTCGATGACGCGGCGCGCCACGGTGTGTGGCGGGCTGATGACGACCAGCCCGAGGTCGCGGGAGCGCAGGGTCGCGGTGGCGGCAAACAGCATGCTGACCGCCGAGCTTCCGAAGTAGGTGACGTCGGTGAGGTCCAGCACGCATCCCGCGCATTCGCGAAGCTGGGCGGCGAGCGCGTTCGACATGTCGGTGACCGCGACGTCGTCGATGTCGCCGCCCAGTCGTCCCACCAGCGTGTCGTTCCCCAGCACCAGATCAATCGTCGCCGTCTGGCTCGCGGCCGCGAGGCGCGGCGCATGTTCGGGTGAGGCCAGCCGGACGGGGCTGACCGCGTACTGCGCCGCCGTCCGCATCCGCACACGCGTTCCCCCGTCCGTCGCGTCGATGTCGAGCGCGTCCATCAACCGGCGAATGATCTTGAGGCCGTGACCCCGGTCGCCGGGATCGGCCGGGGGCGGACGCCAGCGGCCATGGTCGCGCACCTCGACCTCGATGGCGTCCGGCGACGCGAGCATCTGCATCGCGACCTCGATTGAACCGGCCTCGCCATCGTGCGTCCCGTGCTCCACGGCGTTCGCGCACGCCTCCATGGCGCTCAGGACCACATCGTCGGCAAGGATCGAATCGATGCGCCACTGCGCCAACCACGCCCGCATTTGGCGGCGGATACCGGCGAGCTGCTCGGGCTCTCCGGGAAGTGCCAGGTGCAGGCGATCGGGGACACGCTCCAGCCGGGCGATGAGCACCGCCACGTCGTCTGGCGCGGCGGTCGTTCCGAACAAACCGTCGATCACCGCGTCGGCGAGACCCTGGGGCGTCTCCTGGACGTGGCGGCGGGCCAGGCGGGCCAGGCGGGCCAGGCCATCGTCGAGGCGTTCGTGGCGTCGCTCGACGGCGCCGTCCGAGTACAGCATGACCGCATGGTCGGGACGGATGATGCTGGTCCCCTCGCGATACGTCTGGTGACCGGATGCGAGCGGCGGGCCGCGCCCCTCGAGCAGGTACGTCGCGGTGCCGTCCGGCTCGATGAGGAGCGGTGGCGGGTGGCCCGCGCAGGTGTACCGAAGCTCACCGCTGTCAACGTCGATCTGGACGCACACCATCGTCGAGACGGCGGCTCCCGGGACGCCGTCGGCGTAGCGGTTGAGGTGCTCGACGATGCTGGAGGGTGAGAGGCCCTGCAGGGCATACGCGCGCATCGCGCTGCGAAGCTGTCCCATCACGGCGGCTGCCTCGGTGCCGCGGCCCACCACGTCGCCCACGGCAAGCACCACCCGATCGTCACTCAGCGCGACGGCCTCGAACCAGTCGCCGCCCGCCTCCGCATGGGCGCCTGCGGCCAGGTAGCGCGCGGCGAGCGCCACCCGGGGGACCGCGGGCAGATGGTGGGGGAGCAGGCTGCGCTGGAGGGTGGATGCGACGCCGGCCTGCGCCTCGTACAGGCGTGCGTTGTCGAGGGCCAGACCGGCCCGTCGCCCGATCTCGGCGACCAGGCCCGGTTCGGGGGCATCGGTGCCGAGCGAGACGAGCGTGAGCGCCCCGATGCTTCGCCGGCGGGCCCGGATCGGCGCGACGATGACCGACGGAAATGAACGTTCGGCAGCCGCCGCGTCGGCGTCGTCGCGCAGATGCCCCCCGACCAGCTCGGAAATGGTCTCGGCACGTATGGCGACGCCGCTCTCCATCGCCCGCCGGACTTCTTCCGCCCATCGGAGCGACCCCGGCTCGTCGTCGCAGATCGTTCGGAAAAGCATCTCGGTGCTCGGCGAGCTTCCCACGATGACCCGTCGCGCGGGGCTCGCGTCATCGGCCTCCAGCTCGATCACGCAGCCGTCGGCGACGCCCGGCACCAGCAGGTCGGCGAGTCGCTCGAGCCGCTCATCCAGGTTCAGGGTTGCCTCGAGCTCGGCGCTCACCTCGGCCAGCAGCGTCTCGCGAACGCGCGCGTCCTGTTCCGCCTGATGGAGCCTCGCGCGCTCGAGTGCCTGTGCACCGAGCGAGCCGAGCGTCAGCAACTCGACCGATTCGTGAAGGACGTCGGGGCCGGTGCCCTCGGCCACCAGCCCGAGCCCGCCGCGGGCGACACCCTCGGAGACCAGCGGCACGACGAGCTGACGTGCGACCGCGTCGTCGTGCGCGACCGACCGCCCGGTCTGCAGCGCCTGCCGGGCCAGCCCGATCATCATCGGGTGGGATGCGGTTGCCGCATCGTCCGCGGCCATCCCGATCGCGTTCTCGACCGTGATGGACCCGTTCGCGCGATCCCGCGCGGCGAGCCAGGCGCCGTCGGCTCCGGCGAGCCGTCGCCCATGGGTGACGAGCTCACGAGTGACGTCCGCCACGGTGCTCGCCGACGATAACGCGGCCGTCGCGCGCTGCAGCTCGGACACGCGCTCGGCGGCCAGGCGCCGCTCCGAGACGTCGAACGCGATGCCGGTGAACCGCTCGGGCAGCCCCGACGGGCCGCTGTAGACCTTTCCGCGCGATGCGATCCAGCGCTCGCCGCGCGTTGGGTGGATGATCCGAAACTCCTCGTCCCAGTCGCCGCGCTGATCCAGCACGGCGCCGAGCCGCGCGTCGACGCGCGCCCGGTCACGCGGGTCGACGGTGACGAGC
>JBKKDD010000303.1:0-2630 GCA_046708705.1 Miltoncostaeaceae bacterium
CTGCCGACCAGTGCCAGGGCCACGACGATCCCGCCGGCCAGCGCCGCCCGGCCCGGCGCCATGCGTCCGGACGGTCGCGTCGGTGACGACAGGCGAAACACGGCGAGGGCGATGATCAGCGTGACCACGCCGATGACCACGGGCCGTGCGGGCGGCACCAGCGTCCAGCGGTATGCGAGCCCGGCGGTCGCGGCGATGATGCCGGCGAGCGGGCGTCGCGACACCACGATCTGCCAGGCGACCAGACACACGGCGGCGCCGAGCACGAGCACGAGCAGCGCGGACAGCGCCGGCGCACGATCGATCGCAAGCGGCAGGGGCGTCGTTGCGGCGTTGCCGAGCCCGTCGGGGATGATGTCGCCGAGCGCCCCCCAGGTGGTTGCGTCTCCCCGCAGCAGGGCGATCGGGCCAGAGCCCACCGCCGCCGCCAGCGACACGACCGCGACGGCCGCCGCGCACAGGGACGCCCACAGCCACGCGCGCCGAGCGCCGCAGGCGCGCACCAGCGCCGGAAGGACCCCGAGCGCCGCCACCAGGGCCAGCCGGTCGGTCGGCGGCTCACGCCACAGACCCGACCAGGTGGCGGTCAGCAACCCGATCAGGGCGCCCGCGGCCGCAACAGTGAGCAGCACCTCGACGAGGCGGCGAAGGTCAGGCCCGCGCAGCATGGGCTCCGCTCCCGTCCAGGGCCGCCGCGAGTTGCGAGGCGTCGCCGATCTCGCTCACCCAGGTGCCGGTGCGCCGCAGGTCGTGCGCGGAGACGCGGGCCGGCCCGACCAGCACGGCGGCGACGTTGACCCCTGCGCCCTGCGCCTGGCTCGCGGCTGCGGCCAGGCCCCGGTCGCCCCCGGCGCTGATGACGACGAGCATCCGGGGCGCATCCGCACGTCCGACGGCCGCGCGCAGTGCCAGCGCCGCGGCCTGGGTGCCGTCGCGGCGGACCAGCGCCAGCTCCCGCTCGAGGGTCCCGGCGGGCGTTCCCACCGGAAGCACCACGGGGGTGGCTCCCGTGTGCTCCAAGCCGACCGCATCTCCGCGCGCGGCGCAGGCGGCGACCAGGCTGGCCGCGGCTGAGACCGCCAGCTCGAACGCCTCGGTCCCCTCGGTGCCGCCCCCGGCGTCGGCGCGGGCGTCGAGCAGCAGGGCGAGCGTCGCCCCCCGTCCCGACTCGCCGTGCAGTTCCTTGGTTTGCAGGCGCCCGCGACGGGCGGTCTGCGCCCAATGGATGAGCGAGAGCGGATCGCCCGGCTCGTAGTCGCGGATGCCGCCGAGCTCGGACCTGCCGCGCAGCAGCCCGGCCTGCCGGCCCGCGCGCCTGGCCGCCCCGGACTCCCAGAACGGCACGAGCACCGGCACCGTGCGCGGCAGCACCAAGACGGCGGCGGGAGTGCGCGCGGCGCGGCGCACCCGCGCCAGCCCGAACGGATCCGCCAGCGAGACGCCCGGCGGGTCCAGGTGGTGCTCCCCACGCGGCAGTCCCGCAAACGCGATCCGCTGGCGCACCTGGCCGCCGGTGAACTTGGGTCGGGAGGTGTCGGTCCGGGCGTCCGGCGGCAGCCCCGGGCGCAACTGCCAGTCCAGGAGCCCCAGCAGACGGTTTCGCACCGGCCACCCGTCCAGCCGCAGCGTCGCCGTGGCCTGGTCGCCGGCCGGAAGCGTGTCGCGATCGACGGTCCGGCTGACGCGGATCCCGCGCGCCATGGTCTCGACGAGCGCGATGGCTCCGATTCCCAGGGCCAGCAGCCCGATGCCGAGCGGACGAAGCGACGGCGTGCCGAAACCGCCTGCGGCGATCAGGCCGAGGACGCCCGTCCCCGCAACGGCGAGGGCCCTGGGGTGCCGGCGTCTCGGGTTAGAGCGCGGGGGCACGGACGGCGCCCAGCGCGGCCGACACGATGTCCTCGCCGTCGATGCCGCCGACGCGGGCCTCGGGGCCCATGACGAGCCTGTGCGCCAGCACGGGCACCGCCATCGCCTTGACGTGCTCGGGCAGGACGTAGCCCTGACCGTCGATCAGCGCGACGGCCTTGGCGACCCGCAGCAGCGTCAATCCCGCCCGCGGGCTCGCCCCCAAGACCAGGCGACGGTCCTGACGGGTGGCGGTGACCAGGTCCACGACGTACCGCGCGATCGCCGGGTCGACGTGGATCCGCCCCGCCGCGTCGATCGCGGCGCGGATGCGCGCGTCGTCGGCGACCGGACGAACGTCGTCCACCGGGTCGTGGGCGGCCAGGTCGACGATCATCCGCGCCTCCTGCTCGGCGGGCGGGTAGCCGATCGTCAACCGCAGGGCGAACCGGTCCAGTTGGGCCTCGGGCAGCGCGAATGTGCCCTCGTACTCCACGGGGTTCATCGTCGCGACCACCATGAACGGCCTGGGCAGCATCCGCGTGTGCCCGTCGACGGTGACCTGTGCCTCCTCCATCGACTCCAGGAGCGCCGACTGGGTCTTGGGCGACGCGCGGTTGATCTCGTCGGCCAGCAGGAAGTTGGCGAACACCGGGCCGGGACGGAACTCGAACGTCTGGGTCCGCTGGTCGTACACGTGGACCCCGGTGACGTCCGACGGCAGCAGGGCCGCCGTGCACTGCAACCGCGATAACACGCAGCCCGCGGCGCGGGCGAGGCTC
>JBKKDD010000304.1:0-16747 GCA_046708705.1 Miltoncostaeaceae bacterium
GCTGACGAGCGCATCGAAGGGCTCCAGGCGCTCTCGCTTGAGGTTGCGATGTTCGTCGGCAACCACGGTGGGCATCCGGGTATCCCGCTCGATGACGCGGCGGAAAGATCGAGTTGCTCGATCTGGACGACGTACACGGCGCAGGCGGAGCAAGGTGCGTTCTGCCTCCGTAGAACGGATTGACTCGGGCTCGTGAATCGCCTGTCGAAGTCCCGCGCGGCGTCAGTCGTCGGATGTGTCGGGGTGCGGGACGGCGACGACGTCCAGCGCGTCGATTCCAGCGAAGTCCGCTGGGTTGACTGTGAAGAGCGGGAGGTCGTTTGCGATGGCGACCGCCGCGACCAGGGCGTCGTAGGCGCGGGCCGCGGGTTTCCGTCCGTGCTGATGCAGGCTCGCGGCGACACGTCCGAAGCTCCGAGCTGCTGCGGCGTCGAACGGCAGTGGGTCGAAGTCGGCTTCGGCCTGCTGCACGTGGGCCTGACGGTTTGCGCGCTCGGCTTCCGTTCGCGCCACGAGGGGACCGACTGAGAGCTCAGCGAGAGTGATAGCGCTGATCATGGGTTCGGCGGGAAGGACGTCAGGGTCGGCGAGGCGAGACAGCAAGATGACGGTGTTCGTGTCGAGCAGCCCCAAGGCACGCCCGGCCGGGCCGGTCACACGCGTGGGTCCAGCAGAGCGTCGATGTCGGCGCGCAGGCCCGCGGGGTCGACCCGGGGAAGGTGTCGCCAACGGGCGAGGAGTGTCGCCGCATCAAGACCGCGTACACGTACCGGCCGCAGCTCTGCGACAGGCTGCCCAGCACGGGTGACGACGAGGGACTCTCCACGGAGCACCCGATCGACAACCTGGCCCCCGTGGTTCCGCAAGTCACGGATTGTCACCTTCGCCATGTGGGGAGTGTATCACCCGTGAGACGTTCGGTAGCCGCCCTGCGAATACGGCCGCTTCTTATGACAACTTTCGCGATCGTCTGCTCGCCGCCCGGGGGCCAGGCTTAGCGCCTCGACGACCCGCAACGCACCGGATGGGGACCCGACCTGGGGGGAGGAGTGATGGGGAAACAGGATACGCGCCGGGTCCTCGACCCGAGAGGCGAACTCCGTTCACCTCAGGGTGCCAGGCTGACCAGGTGAATCACTCAGCCGAGGGGCCGGGTCCGTCTACACCCGTTCACCTCCGTCAGCCTGGCACCGGGAGGTGAACCATGTTCGCCTCCCACCCGCAACGGGATTCGAACCCGTGCCGCCGATTTGAACGCGGGTCGGCGAGGCGGTCGACGGCTCGGCACCCCCGAGTCACCGGCGAAACACGCCACGATGCGCCAGACTGTGGCGAATGGCGTTCTTCATGGACCGACACGACTTCACAGGCGCCAGCGCCGAAGACATCGCCGCCGCGCACGCCAAGGATCTCGAGATCCAGGAGCGCCACGGGGTGCGCTTCGTGTCGTTCTGGTTCGACTACGAGCGCCAGTCGGCGTTCTGTCTGCTCGAGGCGCCGAACGTCGAGGCGGCCCAGGCGGTCCATCGCGACGGCCACGGCCACATCGCCAACGAGATCATCCCGGTCGATCCTGAGACGGCGCAGGGATTCCTCGGCCGCCTCGACGACCCGACCGCGACCGGGCGTGCTGTCGAGAGCGCCTTCCGAAGCATCCTGTTCACCGATCTCGAAGGCTCGACCGACATGACCCAGCGCCTCGGCGACGACGGAGCGATGCGGCTGCTACGGATGCACGACGCGATCATCCGCGAAGCTCTCTCGACCCACCGCGGGCTCGAGGTCAAGCACACCGGCGACGGCATCATGGCGTCGTTCACCTCGAACCGGGATGCGCTCGGCGCAGCGGTCGAGATCCAGCGCGGTTTCGCCCGCCACAACGCCGACAGCGAGCCTGACGAGCGGATGGCGGTGAGGATCGGGCTGAGCGCGGGCGAGCCGGTCGCCGAGGGGGGCGATCTATTCGGCGCCGCGGTTCAGCTTGCCGCGCGTCTCTGCGCCTACGCCAAGCCGGCCCGGATCATGATCGCGGGCGCGGTGGCCGACCTGGCGATCGGCAAGACCTTCGCCTTCGGCCCGCGCATCGCGATCGAGCTGCGCGGCTTCCCTGAGCCGGTAGTGGCCTGCGAGCTGGAATGGGGCGCCGAGGGGTGACCGCACCCAGCCCCGACGAGTCCTGGACGATCCTGGTCGGGGACGACGACGGGGAGGCCCTCGGGCGGGTCGCGCGCGAGCTCGAGCGCCGCTACGGAACCGACTACCGGATCGTGACCACCGGTGACCCGCTGGGCGCGCTCGATCGGCTCGAGGTGTTGAGGCGCGAGGACCGCGAGGTGGCCCTGGTCCTGGCGGACCACTGGATGCCCGGGCTCAACGGCACCGACCTGTTGCTGCGGGTCGCGCGCCTCTATCCGCACGCGAAGCGCGGCCTGATGATCGACTTCGGCGCCTGGGGAGACGAGTCCACGGCGCGGGCGATCCTGCGCGCGATGGCGGTCGGTGAGATCGACTACTACGTCCTCAAGCCCTGGCGATCGCCCGACGAGCTCTTCAACCGCACGATCGCGGAGTTCCTCCACGAGTGGGCGCGCGTGCGGCCATCGGGTCCGCGGGAGGTGGTTGTGGTCGGTCCGGAGGGTCACGAGCGCACGCACGAGGTGCGGAGCCTGCTCTCGCGCAACGGGATCCCCTTCGTCGGGCGACGCGAGGACGAGCCGGACGGACGCGATCTCCTGGCGCGGGCGGGCGTTGCCGACTGCCGCGCGCCGGTGGTGGGCTTCCACGACGGGAGGGTCCTAGTCGATCCCTCGAATATCGAGATCGCCCAGGCCTTCGGTTTCCGGACGACCATCGACCGCGCTGACGTCGATGTCCTGGTCGTGGGAGCGGGCCCGGCGGGTCTCGCCGCGGCGGTCTACGCCGCGTCGGAGGGGCTCGAGACGCTCGTCGTCGAGCGCGAGACCATCGGTGGCCAGGCGGGGAGCTCCTCGCTGATCCGGAACTACCTGGGCTTTCCGCGGGGGATCAGCGGCGCCGAGTTGGCGATGCGCGCCTTCCAGCAGGCGTGGGTCTTCGGCGCGTCGGTCCTGATGATGCGCGAGGTCGCGGAGCTGCGGGACGAGGAGGGGCGCGTGGTGGTGTCGCTGACCGACGGGCAGATCGTGCGGGCCCGCGCGGTCGTACTGGCGATGGGCGTCTCCTACCGCCGGCTCGAGATTCCTTCCCTGGAGGCCCTCACCGGCGCGGGGGTCTTCTACGGCGCCTCGATCGCGGAGGCGCAAGCCCTGGAGGGCGACGACGTGATCGTCCTCGGGGGAGGGAACTCGGCCGGTCAGGCGGCGATGCACCTCTCCCGTTACGCGCGCACGGTGACGATCGTCGTGCGGGGCGACTCGCTGGCGGCCAGCATGTCGCACTACCTGATCCACCAGATCGACGAGGCGCCGAACATCGAGGTGCGCTTCGGCCTGGAGGTGGTGGATGGCGGCGGAAACGGGCGTCTCGAGGAGGTCGTGCTGCGGCGGCGCGCGGACGGTGAGGTCGTCCGGGTGCCGGCCGCCGGCCTGTTCGTCCTGATCGGGGCGAACCCGCACACCGAGTGGCTTCCCGACGCGATCGTCCGCGACGACTGGGGATTCGTGGTCACCGGAGACGATGGGGGCGACGTCGGTGAGGCGGCCCGGCCGCGGCTCTCGTACGAGACCACCCTGCCGGGGGTGTTCGCCGTCGGCGACGTGCGCCGCGGCTCGATGAAGCGTGTGGGTGGGGCGGTCGGCGAGGGCGCCGGCGTGATCATGGAGGTTCATCGCCTGCTGACGGAGAGCGCGTGAGCGGTCTGACGCGTAGGTGACGAGGACTGCGCGGGTGGGAGCGAAGATGGGCCGAACCACACCGGCCCGGTCACGGTCGTCGGGGTCGACCACTTCAGCTGCGTTCGGAACCTCTACAGGCACGTCAGCTAGACGATGTGGGCGCGGCGCGCCTCAACAACTCGATCGCGGGCCGCTGGACCACCGAAGCGGGGGTGCTGGCGAGTCGCAAGTCTGCTCCGGTTGACCCCTACGTTGACCCCGACCCAGAATCGGATGCCGCGAGGGGAGGCGATGATGGTCGGTTCTCGTTCTACGAGCGATCACGGGTCATGGGCCGTGAAGGGATCGAACCTTCGACCTTGGGATTAAGAGTCGCTCCCGGCGTCTCCTGCTATCTCACGCCGCCGCCTCTTTGCAGGCATTTCGCGTGAGCCACCAGGCAATGATTCCCACCCCGTCTCCGGTGGTCGTGTTGACCCCGTGTTGACCCTCCGCATGCGGTTGCGCCCGGGCATCTTGGTGGCACGGCTGCGCTCTCCGGCGCCCCTCCCGAACCTGATCTGGCACGGTTCCGGGGGCGCTTACTGGCTGCGCGGCGCAGTTCGTTCCAACCCGAACCCCTTCAGGGAGGCACTCATGTCGATGGACTGGAACGCGCGGAACAACGGGATCATCGCGGAGCTCCGCGCGAACGGCGGGAAGGTCGGCGGCAATTTCGAGGGCGCACCGATGGTGATCGTTCACACGAAAGTGCGAAGAGTGGCGCGGAGCGGTTGAACCCGCTCGTCCCGTTGATCGACGGCGACCGGATGTATGTGATCGCGTCGAAAGGCGGCGCCCCCGACAACCCGGACTGGTACTACAACCTAGAAGCGAACCCGCAGGTCAGCGTTGAGTACCTCACGGAGACGTTCGACGCGGCTGCGGTGGAGGTGGAGGACGAGGCCGAGCGTGCCCGCCTCTACGACCTGCAGACGACTACGTGAAGAGGACAACTCGCCGCATCCCAGTGATCGAGTTGGTGCGCGCGTAGACACCCTTGCATGTCGAAGGCGGGAACATGGCGCATCCAACGACAGCGGACGGGCCGGGGAGGAATGGTCGCCTCACCGTTTCCGGTTCCGATCAGCCGCCCGGCGACAGGGCGACCTTGACGACGCCCTCGTTGCGCCCGGCCATCATCCGGAAGCCCTCGGCAGCCTCATCGAGGGGAAGGGTGTGCGTGAAGATCGGGCTCGGGTCGATCTTGCCCTCGGCGACGAGCGCGGCACATTCGGCGACGTAGACCGGCCCCGGCACAAGGCCGCCGGTCAGGGTGATGGTGCGAATCCACTGGTCCACCCAGTCAACGCCGGGGACCTGGCCCACGAATTGCTCCATACCGACACAGGAGATGACCCCGCCGCGGCGCACGCAGGCCTGGGAGAGCGCCATCGGCTCCTCTCCCGAGATCGTCTGGATCACGACGTGCACGCCCTCACCACCAGTCGCCTCCAGCACGCAGTCGCGGATCTCCTCCCGGTCCCGAGAGTTGAGGATCGTGGTCGCTCCCATGCGCGACGCGATCGCGAGCCGGTCGTCGTGGTGGCCAAGACAGAGAATCTGCTCTGCCCCCTTCGTCTGTGCGGCGTGCGCACTGCAAAGGCCAACCCCACCGTCGCCGATCACGAGAACGTTCTGCCCTGGCGCCAAGTGTGCGGTCACGACCCCGTGCCAGGCCGTGGAGAAGTTATCGATACAAGTGAGCATCGCGCGCTCATGCTCCGGGCCCGAGACCCCCTCGGGCATCCGAGTCAGCGTCCCATCGGCGAAGGGAACCCGGAGAAACTCCGACTGGCATCCCTCGATCGGGCCGCCGTACGGCCAAAAGCCAGTACCGAAGCCGAACGCCCCGGCACCGACCTCGCACGGAAACACGCCGTCCCGGCAGTAGGAGCAGGACCCGTCGACCGGGAGCGGGAAGACGAGCACGCGATCTCCGGAGGCAAAGCGCGCAACCTCCCGCCCTACCGCCACGACAGTCCCGACCGCTTCGTGGCCAGTGCGCATCCCGGCGGAGAAGCCGAGCTCCTCGCCTGAATGGTAGTAGTGCAGATCCGACCCGCAGATCGATGCGAGGGTCACCTGCACGAGCGCGTCCGTCGGGTGCTCGACCCTGGGCTCAGGGACCTCCTCGACACGAATGTCGCCGTTCCCAAAGAAACAGGACGCCCTCATCGTTCCTCCCCGGCCGTCAGTACGACACGTTGTTTCAGGAAAACCTACGCCCGTCAAGGGGCCGTTCACAATATGGAATCGCTCTTTCCCCTTCTCCACGGGCGACCACGCAAGATGACCGGAACCAGTCGAACACCTACTTACGGAGACGGGGAACTTGGACCCGTCCCTCGACGACGAAGGCGCCGGAGAGGAAGTGGTCCCCCCTCCCGCACCGTCTCATCTCCGAGGCCGGGAGCATGGATCGGGTGTCCGAAGTCGGGCACGAGGAAGAGGAAAATGGTGGGGGTGTTGCCCACCTTGTTGCCCAAACGGCGAAATGCCGCATGAGCCATCGAACGAAAGTCCGCCGTTTGCAGGGCACAAGCCGATGGGCCGTGAAGGGATCGAACCTTCGACCTTGGGATTAAGAGTCCCCTGCTCTACCAGCTGAGCTAACGGCCCGTCGGCGCGGGATAGTACCAGCAGGGGGTGGGCCGAGCCCCTACGGGGTGGCCGGGGTGACCGGGCCGGTGGCCGTCGGCGTCGGCGCCGTCGGGGTGGGCGCAGCCGGCGTGTTCTTGAGCCGATCGAGGCCGGTTTGCGCGTTCTGCCTGAGCGTCGATCCCTTGGGCGCGAGCTGCACGGCGCGCTGGTAGGCCAGGCGTCCGATCGTGGTCTGGCCGGCCGTCTCCGCGGTCTGCCCGTACGTCAGGAACGCCTCGGCGTCCTTGGGGTTGGCCTTGGTGTAGGTCTGCAGGACCTGGAGGCGCTGACCGACCTGCTGTGCCAGGCTGCCGAGCAGGAGCTGCAGCTCCTGGGTGTCCTTGGGCCCTGCCGCGATGGCCTTCTGGAGCGTGACGGCCTCGTCCTGCGTACGGCCTGCCCCGCGGTACTGCGCCGCCAGTGTGACCAGGGCCTCGATGTCGTTGGGCGCCGCCTTGACGCGGGCCTCGGCGTCCTTCAGCACCTGCTCGGTCGCCGAGTCGGTGCCGCCGCCGAACACGACCAGCCCCAGGACGATGGGAAGGACGCCGACGAACGCGACGGCGCAGATGATCGAGACGATCACCACCATCCGGCGGGTTCGTTTTTGGTCGAGCAGCACGGTCAGGAAGGTAACACAGCGGGTCCGACGCTCCGGCGACGGACGTCACGGACATCCCGCCGCGCGCGATATTGCCGAGGGCGCCCCCGCCCGCAGGCGCTACGCGGGCTTCGTGTCGTCGCCCGGGGTGATCGTGGGCTCCGCCGGATCGTCCTTGCCCGTAATCGAGTCCTTGAACTCGCGCATGCCGGAGCCAAGGCTGCGCCCGACCTCGGGAAGTCGCCGTGCGCCGAAGATGACGAGCACGATGACGAGGACAATTACCAACTGTGGCCAGCCGATCTGACCCATGTGAGGCTCCTTCGCTCAGTGACTGCTACTGCATCGAGGGTAGCATGAGTCGGTGAGGTCGACAGAATCTTGAGGCGGCTGGAGGGGATGGCGGTCGGGTGGGGCGGACTCGCGGCCGCCATCGGACTGCTCGTCGGCGCCGAGCGCGGCGACCTGACGCGCACGGTCGCGGTCGTCGCGGCATTCGGGTTGGGCGGGTTCCTGGCGGGGATCAGGGCCGAGCTCGTGCGGCCGCTGCACTCGTTCCTGGCCGCGGTCGCCGCCTATGCGTTCTTTGCGCTCTTCGTCGTGCTCGCGCACGTCGCGAACGTCTTGGGCGGGCCCGACCCTCCCGGGTTCATCCCCGGGACGACGCGGACATGGTTCATGACCGTCCTGGTCGCGGTCACGGCCGCCTTGCTCGGAGGAACGGTCGCCGCCGGCTGGCTGCGCCCACAGCGCGAGGATCGTCGCCGCCACCGCGACTGACGCCCCCAACCCTCATGCCTCGGTGGCGGGCTCCGAACGGGCGGCGTCGAAGTCCTGGAAGAAGCGGCTGGCGGTGGGACCGCGCTGCCCCTGGTACTTGCCCTGGTAGGGGCGATCGACCGGCGTGGTGAGTTGCTGGAACGACAACTGCCCGATCTTCATCCCCGCGTAGATGGTGATCGGCAGCCGCGCCACGTTGGAGAGCTCGAGTGTGATGTACCCGTCCCACCCCGGATCGATGTAGCCGGCGGTCGAGTGGATCAGAAGGCCCAGGCGCCCGAGGCTCGACTTGCCCTCGAGCCGGGCGACCAAGTCGTCGGGGATGGCGACCCGCTCCAGCGTGGACCCCAGCACGAACTCGCCCGGGTGCAGGATGAACGGCTCGTCGTCGCCGATCTCGACCAGATCGGTCAGGTCGAGCGACGGTTGGCGCACGTCGATGAACGGCTGGCGGTTGTTGTGGAACACGCGGAACTCGCGCGCGACCCTGACATCGACCGAGGACGGTTGCACGAGCGAGTCGTCGAACGGGTCGATCACGAGCCGTCCCGCGGCGAGCTGTTCACGGATGGTGCGGTCGGAAAGGATCATCCGCAGGCGAGCATACCCGCGCGACCGGTACCCTGACCGTGTGGAGCGCGAGCGCGGATTCCGAGTCGACGGCACGGCGGACCAGGTTCGCGGCGTCGGCGACGCCCATGCCGCGGGCCGTCTGCCCGACGTGGTGTTCGGTGACGGATCGGTCGTCGGCGACCTGCCCGTGGAGTCCCTGGACCTCGTCGACGTCGACCTGGCCGAGGTACGCCAGCTGATCGACGCCGCGCGGCTGCCGCGGTGGGTCATCGGCAAGGGCAGCTACGGGCCCGGCTACGTCGCCGTACGCGCCCTGATGCGCGATAAGGCCCTGACCACGGTGTGCGAGGAGGCGGCCTGCCCCAACATCTCGCGGTGCTGGTCGCGTGGCACCGCCACGTTCATGATCGCGGGCGAGCGCTGCACGCGCGGGTGTCGCTTCTGCAACGTCGTCAGCGCCAAGCCGCTCGCGCCGCCGGACCCCGAGGAGCCGGCGCGCGTGGCCGAGGCCGCCGCGGCGATGGGCCTGCGGTTCGTCGTGGTCACGGCCGTTGCGCGCGACGACATGCCGGACGGGGGCGCCGCACACTTCGTGTCGACCATCAGGGCGCTTCGCGATCGGTTGCCCGAGGCCAAGGTCGAGGTGCTGATCCCCGACCTGCGCGGCAACTGGGACGCGCTCGACGCGATCATCGACGCCGCGCCCGACGTGCTGAACCACAACACCGAGACCGTGCCGCGCCTGTACCGCCGCGTCCGTCCCGGCGCCCGGTACGAGCGCACCCTGGAGCTCTTGGAACGCGGCGCGCGCGCGGGCCTCAGGATCAAGAGTGGCATCATGGTCGGGCTGGGCGAGCGCCTGCCCGAGGTCGCGACCGTGTTCGCCGACCTGGCGGGCGTGGGGTGCGAGCTGGTCACCGTCGGGCAGTACCTGCGGCCGTCTGACGCCCACCTCCCAGTGGAGCGGTTCTACGCCCCGGCCGAGTACCCGGCGCTTGCGGAGCTGGGTCGCGGCCTGGGCCTGGGCCATGTCGAGGCGGGACCCCTCGTGCGCTCCTCGTTCGAGGCCGATCGGGTCGCCGAAGAACTGCCGCTCCCCCTCGCCGGCTGACCCGCGCCGCAGCCCGCAAACCCTGCGCGGCTCTCACTCTCACTCACAGTGTGAAGAAAGAGTAATGGGCCGTGCAGGACGTTCAAGTTCCGTCGCCGATCGCCGATAACCAGGGCATCAATCAATCGGGCATTCGACCCACGCACCGGCACGGATCGCCGGGCGGCCCACGTTCACAGGATGACATCTGATGCGTAGCTACAACACCAAGCGGATCGCGCTCCCCGGCGGCAAGTTCATCGAAGTCGTCGTGTTCGGCGGGGAGGCGGACGAGGCCCTGGAGCCCCCCATGATCGAGCAGGATTCCAACGTGGTGACCACGACCGAGCAGCAGGGGCTGCACGTATGCCCCGAGTGCGCCGGCGTGCTGGTCTACCCGGTGGGTTGGGAGGAGCGGCGCGGTGACTCCTGGGAGATCACGCTGCGCTGCCCCGACTGCGAGTGGTGGCACACCGGCGAGTACCACGACGACATCGTCGAGAGCTTCGACGACGCGCTCAACGACGGCACCGAGGACCTGCTCGCGAGCCTGCGCACGTTCTCCCGCGCCAACATGGAAGAGGACGTCGAGCGCCTGGTCGAGGCCATTCAGGCGGACCTGATCCTCCCCATGGACTTCTGACCCACTCTCACGCGACTCGCGACATCGGGCGCCTGCGGGCGCCCGATGTCATTTGGCGCACGGGCGCGTGATTGTCCCGGGCAGCTACCCTGAGCGTAGCCTCGACCAAAGGAGCGGCGGTGAAGATCTACTCAGCCCGGGACGCCCACGACGCCTGGCAGGCCGGCCATGTGGCGATCGTCGACGTCAGGGAGCAGGCCGAGTACGAGACCACCCGCGTGTCGGGGATGCCCCTGCTCCCGATGAGCGAGCTGCTGGACCGCATCGACGAGCTGCCCACCGAGCTCCCGCTCATCCTCTTCTGCCGCAGCGGCAACCGCAGCGGCCAGGTGGCCGACTACCTCAACGGCCAGGGCGAGCACGGTGACGTGGCGAACCTGGAGGGCGGCATCCTGGCATGGGCGGCCCAGGGATTGCCGTACGAGGGCGAGCCGCCGCAGTAGCAGCGCCGACGCCGCCGGCCGTCAGAACCGGCGGACCACCCGGTAGGCGGTGTCGCGTTGCACCGCGCGGCGCCCCGTCGCCTCGATCGCGTCCACCATGCGCTCCGAGTCCAGGCGGAAGGCGGTGCCGGCGGCGCGCACCACGTTCTCCTCGATCATGATCGAGCCCATGTCGTCGCAGCCGAACTCGAGCGCCATCTGCCCGATCCGAAGCCCCTGGGTCACCCATGACGACTGGAAGTGCGGGAAGTTGTCGAGGTAGAGGCGGCTGACCGCGAGCATCATCAGGTAGTCGGCCGCGGTGGTGGGCACGTGGTCGTCGCCGCGGACGCTGCCGCCGCCGGACTGGTAGCTCCAGCACACGAATGCCCGAAAGCCCGGGTCCTCGTCCTGCAGCTCCCGCAGGCGCCGCAGGTGCTCGACGCGGTCCTCCCACGTGTCGACCGTGCCGTACATCATCGTGGCCGAGGTCGCCATGCCCGCGCGGTGGGCCGCCCGCATCACCGCGAGCCACTCGTCGCTCGTCGTCTTTCGCGGCGCGATGACCTGGCGCACCCGGTCGACCAGGATCTCGGCGCCACCGCCCGGCAGCGAGTCGTGCCCGGCCGCGCGCAGGCGCCCGATCGTCTCGTCGAGCGTCAGCCTGGAGTACTGCGCGATGTGCATGATCTCCGACGGCGACAGCGCGTGCAGGTGGATCGGGTAGCGCGACTTGATGTCGGTGAACAGGTCCTCGTACCACTCGATGCGGAGGTTGGGGTGGTGCCCCCCCTGAAGCAGCAAGGCTGTGCCGCCGAGCGCCAGGGTCTCCTCGATCTTCCGGAAGATGACCTGCTTGGGCAGGATGTACGCCTCGGTGTCGCGTGGGTGGCGGTAGAATGCGCAGAAGTCGCAGTCGGTGACGCAGACGTTGGTGTAGTTGACGTTGCGGTCGACGATGAACGTGACCTCGTCGGGCGCGGAGTGGCGCTCGCGTGCGCGCCTCGCCGCTGCGCCCACCGCGATCAGATCGCGTGAGGCGAGCAGGGCGAGCGCGTCGTCCTCGCCCAGGCGCTCGCCGGCGTCGGCGCGCTCCAGGATTTCCAGGTGATTCGTGGGTGCGAGGGTGGCCACCAGGTGATGTTATCCCGTCCGCGCGCCCGGGCGTCCATGGGCGGACTCGCCGTCTGCGTCAAGCTCACCCGCGTCGCGCGCCAGCTCGAGGAAGCGGGCGAGCCCCGCCTGCTCCTGCGGCCCGAACCCGTAGCTCAGGCGCGAGAAGTAGCCGCGGATGTACTTCGGCGTAAACGCGAAGCGCTCGGCGGCGGCGGCCACCACGGCGTCGGGATCGGCCGCAAAGGCCGCTTGCGCATCGCCCAGCAGGACGCTCAGGCGCTCGACCAGGTCGTGCGATATCGCGTCGCGCCGGGCGGCCCAGACCGCGAACACCATCGGCAGGCCCGTCAACGCCTGCCAGCGCTCGCCGAGGTCGGTCGTGAACGGCGTGCGGCCCTCGCCGAGTGCCTGCAGCGCCTCGTCGGCGATCAGCAGGACCGCGTCGTGGGACCGCAGCGCCTCGGGCATGCCGGTCGTCAGCGGCGTGAACACGACGTCCGCGCCGACCAGAATTCGAAGCAGGGCGACGGAGGTCGCGCTGTGCGGGGTGATCGCCACCGAGCGGATCCGGTCGAACGGCACGCGCGAGAACACCTGGATCGAGTCCACCGCCCCGGCCGCCGAGATGGAGGCGGCCGGCAAGAGCTCCAGCAGGTCGGCGTTGCGTGCGTACTCGATGCTGGACATGGCCGAGACGTCCAGCTCGCCCGCCAGCATCGCGGCGTTGAGCGCCGTCGGCAGCCCGTCCGTGAACACCAGCCCGGGGTCGGCGACCCGCTCCAGGTGGTGGTAGACCGGGTACATGTTGAGCGCGACGATGCGCCCCACCCGCAGCGGGGCGCTCACCGCTCGGCCACCCTGCGGCCGACGGCCGCCGCCAGCGCCGCCACGTCGGTGCGCTCGTCGGGCGGGACCACCAGCTCGTCGGCGCCGAACGCCAGTGCCACGCCGCACGTCTGGGCGCCCAGGCGCTCCCAACTGGGGCGCACCCGGACCGTCGGGTCGAACAGGCGCCGCGCCGCCGCGATGACCGTCAGGTCCTCGACGCCCCACGATCCGGGGGTCCGCACACCCGCCGCGGGCACCGGGCACACGGCGCGCAGCAGTCCCGTCTCGGCGGCGAGCGCCGCCAGGGCCAGCATCCGGTCGGCGACGGTCTCGGCGTCGATCCCTTCGCCATAGACGACGGTGGCGACGCTCGGGCGCCCCTGGGCGTGCGCGTCGCGGTGTTGTTGCACCGGCAGCTCGACCTCGTCGTCGATCAACCAGTCGGGATGAGCGGCCGTGCGCAGGACGGCCACCGCCGGCGCGGGCGCGGCCGCCACCGACAGCGGGTCGCGCGCGCGCAAAGCCGCGACAAGCGTGTCCCGTGTCATGAGTAGCGGTCGACGACCCCGTCGGCGATCTCGAGCAGTGCGCCCGACGCGACCCCGTCCAGCACGCCGTCCACCGCGCCGCGGGCGGTGGCGACGTAGGCGAGCGCTCGCTCGCGCGCCTCGATCAGGCCCGCGTGGTCGGCCAGCCGGTCGCAGAGCGCGTCGATGCCGCCACCGTTGCCCAGGGCGGCGATCTCGGGCGCCAGGCCCGGCTCGTGGCGCAGTGCCAGGATCACGGGCAGCGTCACCGTCCCCTCGCGCAGGTCGGTGCCGCGGCGCTTGCCGGTCGCAGCCGGGCTGCCGGTCAGGTCGAGGATGTCGTCGAAGATCTGGAAAGCCATGCCGACGTGCTCGCCGAACAGCGCCAGGCGCTCCTCGGTCTCGCGGTCGGCGCCGCCGACCATCGCGCCCAGGCGGCACGAGACCGCGAAGAGCGACGCCGTCTTGCCGCGGCAGCGCGCCAGGTAGGCGTCCTCGGACAGCCCCAGGTCGTGCGCGGCCGCCTGCTGGACCATCTCGCCGCGGGACAGCTCGAGCGCGGCCGAGGCCAGGACCTGCACCGCGCGCGGGTCGCCCGCCCGTGTCAGCTCGGAGAAGGCGCGGGCGAACAGGAAGTCGCCGACGCGAAGCGCGACGTCCGGTCCCTGCGCCTGGGCGACGGTCGGCCTGCCGCGCCGCATCGACGCGCGGTCGATGATGTCGTCGTGCACGAGCGTGGCCATGTGGACGAGCTCCACGGCGGTCGCGGCGCAGACCAGGGCTTCGTCGCGTCCCCGTTTGCGCGGCGCGCAGCAGAACACGAGCAGCGGGCGCAGGCGCTTGCCGCCGGCCGCCAGCGTCGCGCCCGCCGGCTCCGAGAGCTGTGGCACGTGGTCGCCGACAACCTGGCCGAGCCGGTGCTCGGTGGCGCGAAGAAGCGGCGCGAAGGGGCGCACCAGGCGCGTGCGGGGGGCGGCGGTGGCGATCAGGCCACGCGTCCGTGATGCAGCGCGACGATGCCGCCCATGAACCCCCGCCACGCGACGTCTGTCAGACCGGCCGCGACCATGCGCCGCGCGAGTTCAGCGGGTACGGGGAAGCGCTTGGCCGACGCCGGCAGGTAGCCGTAGGCGGCGCGGTCGCCGCCGATCAGACCGCCCAGGCGCGGCACGAGCCGGTCAAACCACAGGGCGTGCAGAGCCCGCAGCCGCTGCGGGGCGGTGATCTCGAGCACGACCACCCGCCCGCCGTGGCGCACGACGCGGGCCATCTCGGCCAGGCCGCGGTCCAGGTCGGCCAGGTTCCGGGCGCCGAACGCCACGGTGGCCGCGTCAAACTCGTCGTCGGCGAACGGCAGCTCCAGGGCATCCGCCACGGCGAACGTCGCCGGGATGCCCCGGGTCTCGGCCTTGGCACGCGCGCGGTCGAGCATCTGCTCGGCGAAGTCGACGCCCGTCACCGCTCCGGAGGGGCCGACACGGTCGGCCAGCGCGAAGGTCAGGTCCCCGGTGCCGCAGCAGACGTCCAGGGCGCGCGAGCCCAGCGACAGGTCGGCGGCGGCGGCGGCCTGGCGGCGCCAGACGCGGTCGAGGCCCCCGCTCATCAGGCGGTTCATCAGGTCGTACCGGGGGGCGATGCGGTCGAACATCGCGCGGACCTCGGTCGCCGGCAGCCGGTCGGGCCGGCTCGTGCTCACGCGCCCGCCTCGGCGGGCCGCTCGCCCCACCTGCGCGTTAGCTCGTGCTCCACCCCGAGCTGGTCGAGCGCGCGCCCGACCACGAAGTCCACCACGTCGTCCAGGGTCTGCGGCAGGTTGTAGAAGCCCGGCATGGCGGGCAGCACGATGGCGCCGGCGCGGGTGACGCCGAGCATGTTCTCGAGGTGCACGGCCGACAGCGGCGTCTCGCGGGCGACGAGCACCAGGCGCCGGCGCTCCTTGAGCGCGACGTCGGCGGCGCGGTGGATCAGGTTCTGGCCGGTGCCGTGGGCGATCACGGCGAGCGTGGACATCGAGCAGGGGGCGATCAGCATGCCGTCGAGCTTGGACGAGCCGGATGCGTAGCGGCTGGTCAGGTCGCGCGGGTCGACCATCTCGACGCTGCCGGG
Source organism: Miltoncostaeaceae bacterium (assembly GCA_046708705.1). Lineage (GTDB taxonomy): Bacteria > Actinomycetota > Thermoleophilia > Miltoncostaeales > Miltoncostaeaceae > CALMEC01. Next base: position 15,181 of record JBKKDD010000304.1, read on the forward strand.
ACCTGTGGCGTAGCGGTCCAACAGGCGTGCGGTGATCTGTTCGTCGCTGACGGCCGGGCGCGGGCCCATGCCGAACAGCTCGTGCCCGGCGACCTGCAGCGCGGCGTCGCTCGCGCAGACGCCGACGTCACACCCGGCGCCGCTCAGGGCCTGCAGGGCGCGGGCACCGTAGATCGCGCCGCTGGCGCCCGTGATCCCGAGGAAGAAGCGCATTCGCGGAATGCTAGTTCACGCCCGGGGACCCGCCTACCGGGGGCGGCGCTTCCCTCAGGCGACCGGGGTCACTTGTACTTTGTGCCGAGCCCCTCGAGGAGCGTCGCGAGTTGGTCGTACTGCTCGTCCGTGAAGCCCGGGAACGCCGGCATGGCCGAGCCTGGTGTCCTGGACGCTGGGTCCTTGAGGTGGTCGATCTGCCATTGCTTGCCGCGGCCCTTCGCCCCCTCGTTGGAGAGGTCCGGTCCTGGCCCGGGCGCGCCGTTGGCGCCGACCGCGTGGCAGCTCAAGCAGCCGTTCTCCCGGAAGATCGTCTCGCCGGCGACGGCGGCGGCGTCACCCTCGGGGATCGTCACGACCGGCTGCGCCCCGCCACCCTCCTGGGTGGTCGCGCCTTTGTAGGTCATGAACCCGAGGAACGCAATGACGGCCACGCCGACCATGATCGACATCGGGCGCTTGTGGATGCGCCGCTCGGGGCCGCGGTCGATGAAGGGCCAGGCGATCAGGAGGCCCAGGAGCACGTTCGGCACGATGAACGTGGCCATGATGACCGGGCGGAACACGTCCTGGCCCTTGAAGATCTTGAGGAGCTCGAACAGGAAGAAGAAGTACCACTCCGGCCGTGGGACGTAGTCCTCGCTCGTCGGGTCGATCTCGATCCCGACCTCGACGCGCGCCCAGATCGCGAGGAAGATGATGAACCCGATGACCGCGGTCGCGACGATCAGGTCCTTGAAGACCGCGTACGGGAAGAACGGCTTGCCGTCGGCCTTGGCGGCGGCGTAGTCGCGCTTGTAGGCGTCCTTCTGGGCGCGGTTCACGACTTGGCCTCGACGCGCACGGGGTCGGGGGCGGGCTGACCGGCGGGCACCGGCGTGCGGCCGTACGGGATGCGATCGCGGACGGCGGCGCGGCGCGCCTCCTCCTCGTCGCGCTCGATGGCGAGGCGGCGCTTGGACCACGGCGGCTCAGCGATCCCGAGCTTGGAGACCAGGAAGAGGTGGATGGCGATGAAGGTCGCCATCCCCCCGGGTATCAAGAGCATATGGATGGAGTAGAACCGGGATAACGTGTCCGGCCCGAACTCGGGGCCGGCGCGCAGGATCTCGCCGAGGTAGGGCCCGAGGATCGGCGCCTGCGAGGTGATGTTGACGGCGACCACGGTGGCCCAGTAGGCCTTCTGGTCCCAGACCAGGAGGTAGCCGGTCAGCCCCATCATCATCGTCATGAACAGCAGCAGCGCGCCGGTGACCCAGGTCAGCTCGCGAGGGTACTTGTAGGCCCCCCAGATGAACACGCGGCCCATGTGCAGGAACACCACCACGATCATGACGCTGGCGCCCCACTTGTG
>JBKKDD010000305.1:0-10081 GCA_046708705.1 Miltoncostaeaceae bacterium
TTCGTGTTGATGTCGATCTTGACGCTGTCGACGTTGGCCGAGCGATACTCGGCGTCGTCCGTCGCAGGGTCGTAGCTGGGGTTACGGACGAACGTCAGGTTCTTGGAAGGGTCGAAGCCGCTGAGCGGCTTGAGCGTCTTGCAGCTCGTCGCGTCCTGCGTGTCGCTGCCGGCGATCATGTACGGACCGGACGCCACGACGTAACGGCCGTAGTCGCCGGCGTTCTTGAAGCACCCCGCGACCTCCCTCGGCATCGCCTGCGCCGCCGGCATGCCCACGCGGTACAGGAAGTCGCCGGTCGGCGCGGTCAGCTTGAACGTGATCGTCTTGTCGTCCGGCGTCTGGATGCCCGAGATCGTCTTGGCCGAGCCGTCCTTGAATGCCGCCATGCCATCGATCACGTCGTAGTAGAAGCCGTACTGGGCGGCCAGGGACTTGGTCCCGATGCGCTCGAACGCGAACGCGATGTCCTTGGACGTGATCTCACGGTTGAGCGGCGGGCCGAACTTGATGCCCTGCTTGAGCTTGAACGTGTAGGTCAGGCCGTCCGCGGACGGCTCGGGAACGGCCTCCGCGAGGTCGGGCACGAGCTCGTTGCCAGCTGCGCCCGACACGTGCCGGTAGCCCACGAGCGTCCGGCTGAGAAGGTTCGAGTAGTAGCCGTGCGCCAGGCCCAGGTACTCCCCGGTCGGGTCGAACGCGTTGGTGAACCCGAAGTCCACAGTCTCGATGCGGTAGGTCCCACCCTTCTTGACGTCGGCCGACGCTCCGTCGCTGCCACCGTCGTCGCCGCCGCAACCCGCCGCGACGAGCGCGGCCGAGGCGACGAGCACGGCCCCGATGATCCAGCGTTTACGTGATCTCAAGTGTTCCTCCGTTGATTGTTCAGCGTCCGGTCCTCGGGTCGAGCGCGTCGCGAAGACCGTCGCCCAACAGGTTGAAAGCGAGTACCGTCAGCATCAGGAAAAGCCCAGGAAATAGCCAGAACCACCAAGCGACCCGAAAGATGCCGATCGACTCGGCCAGCATCTTGCCCCAGGACGGGGTGTCACCGGGGACCCCGAGGCCCAGAAACGACAGGTAGGATTCGAACAGGACCGAGGCCGGAATCAACAGCGACCCGTAGACCACGATCGGGGCGATCAGGTTCGGGAGGATCTCCCGGAACATGATCGTGCGTTCCTTCGCACCGAGTGCGCGCGCCGCCTCGACGAACTCCTTCTCGCGTAGCGAGAGGGTCGCCCCTCTCACCAAGCGCGCCGCGGGTGGCCACGAGAACAGGGCGATGATGATGATCACCAGGAGCAGGCCCGGTTTGAGCGCGCCCCCGAGACATCCCTCCTCGGACGTGGAGCACGCTGCGACGATGCCGAGCGCGAACACCACGAGCGGAAGCGACAGGACGACGTCCCCGGCGCGGGAGATGATCGTGTCAACCCAGCCGCCGATGTAGCCGGCGACCAGGCCGAGAGTCACTCCGATCGCAAGGGCGATCCCGGAGGCGACGATCCCGACGACCAGCGACACGCGGGCGCCGTACGCCAGCCGCACCAGTACATCGCGACCGGCCGCGTCTGCACCCAGGAGAAAATCGCCGTTCGGCCCCTTGGGGAGGCCGAACGCGTCCTTGACGCTGGTGAACGTCTCGTTGGGTCCATGACCGGTGAGCGACGCGAAGAGCGGGGCGATGAACGCCAGCACGATCATCAGAGCGATGATCGCGAGCCCGACGAACGCCAGCCGGTCCTGTCTGAACCGCGCCCAGAAAAGCTGCCAGGGCGAACGGCCCTTCACGACGTCGCCGTCACCGGCGATGATCGTTGGGTCTTCGGCGTTCAGCGTGCTCATCGGGCGGGATCGATGTGGCGATTTGCCTGTGCCATTTGTTGCACTGTATACTTCGGGAACCCGGCTTTGACACCTCGTGAGGGTTGCCTATTCGCTCACGCGATGGGTTCCCGTCGGGACGTCGCGGACCGAATCGGCGGTGCGGATGCCGTCGCGAACCGCGGTGGCCGCGAGCTCGCCCGCCACGACGCCGACGGTGAACGCGCTCGACGGGCGGATGCCGGTGGCCAGACAGAACGCGACGTCCCCGTCGAGCGGGGTGTGGACCGGGGCGATCGCGCGGGCGATCCCGGCCTGGGCCATGCGGGCCACCTGACCGCAGTCGGCCTTGGACAGCACGGCGTCGGTCGCGACGCAGACGAGCGTCGTGTGCTCGCCCTCGGCCAGACGCGGGTGCTCGGGCGGGGCCTCCAGCACGTAGGTCTGGGCACGGACGAACCCGCGGTCGGGGTCCCAGGCGCCGGCGATCACCTCGCCGCGCTCGTCCAGCACATCCCCGAACGCGTTGACGACGACCAGCACCGCGACCGTCGCGCCGTCCAGCAGGCGGGCGCTCGCAGCGCCCAGGCCTCCCTTGCACCAGCCGCGCTGTCCCAGGACCTTGCCGACGGTGGCGCCGGTTCCGGCCCCGACGCTGCCGACGTCGTGCGGCGATACGGTGGCCGCCAGGCACGCGGTGTACCCATCCTCGGGCCCCGGGCGCCGTGCGTTGCCCGAGACGCCGAGGTCGTAGATGACGGCGGCGGGGACGATCGGAACCCGCGCCGCGCCCGCCTGAATGCCCAGGCCCTGCTCCTCACACCACTGCATCACGCCGTCGGCGGCGGCCAGGCCGAAGGCCGAGCCCCCCGTCAACAGCAGCGCGGTGATCTCGCGGTCTCCCGACAGCGGCGCCAGAAGCTCGAGCTCCCGGGTGCTCGCGCCGCCGCCGCGCACGTCGACCGCGCCGATCGTGCCCGGCGGCGGGATGACGACGGTGCAGCCCGTGCCCGCGTCGGCGTCGGTCCAGTGCCCGACGCGGACGCCGGGGACGTCGGTCAGTCGACCGGCTGGCATATCGGGCAGAAGTAGGTGCCGCGCCCCGCGACACGGGTCTTGACGACGGTCGCCGCGCACCGCGGGCACGGATCGCCCTCGTGCAGGTGGACGCGCAGCATGTCCTGCATTGTGCCGCTCCGGCCGATGGTGTCGCGGTAGCGGTCGATCGACGCGCCGCCGGAGCGGATGCCCGCGCGCAGCCGGTCGCGGATCGCGTCGCGAAGCGCCGCCACCTCGGCCGGTCTCAGCGTGCCCGCGGCGCGGGTCGGATGGACGCCCGCCTGAAAGAGCGCCTCGTCGGCGTAGATGTTGCCGACCCCGGCGATCAGGCGCTGATCGAGGATCGACGCTTTGATCGGCGCGGTGCGGCCGGCCAGCAGGCGCTGTAAGTGGGCCGCGGTGAACCCGCGCTCCAGCGGCTCGACGCCAAGGCGCCCCTCCCAGTAGCCGCCGGGCCCGGCGTGACCGGCCGGCAGGATCCAGGCGCGTCCGAACCTGCGCGTGTCGGAGAAGTCGAGCGTCGCGCCGTCGTCCAGGGTGCACCGCGCGCGCCGGTGGCGGTCGGCGGGCGCCACCCCCGTGGGGCTGTGGTGCAGGCGCCCGGTCATGCGCAGATGCATCGCGAGCGTGTCGCCCGAGTCGAGCGCCACCAGCAGATACTTGCCCCGCCGCCCCGCCGACTCGATGCGCCGCCCCTCGACCGCGCGCCGCACCCGGTTGGGACTGTCGGGCGCGACGAGCAGCGGATCGTGGATGCGCAGCTTGGTGATCGTGCGCCCGGCGGCGACGCCGGCGAGCTGCCTGCGGATGGTCTCGACCTCGGGCAGCTCAGGCACGGGAGCGCGCTCCCGCCGACTCCTCGATCACCAGGTCCGGCACCGGGACGGGCTCCGCGTCCAGGGCGTAGGCCTCGCGGACCATCTGCACCGCGCGGTCGCCGACCTCGGGGTCGCGGCAATGCACCACGGCGAGTGTATGCCCGGCCCCGACCTGGTCGCCGGTCTTGACGGTCAGGACGACGCCGACCGACGGATCGACCCGCTGAGCCGGATGCAGACGGCCCGCGCCGAGGTACCGGGCGGCCTCGCCGATCTGACGGGCATCGAGCCGGGCGACGTACCCGTCCGCCGGCGCGGGAACGTCCAGCATGAACGGGGCGGCGGGCAGGCGGGCGCCGTCGGTCCACACCGCGGGATCGCCGCCCTGGGCCGCGACCCAGCGCTCGGCCATGGCAAGCGCCGAGCCCGACGCCAACGCCTCGGTTGCAGCCGCCACTCCCTCGCTCGCGGGCACCACGCCGGCGGCCTCGGCCAGGGCGCGGGCAACGCGGATCGACAGGTCGCGCAGGTCGTCGGGACCCTCGCCGCGCAACACCTCTGCGGCCCCGGCGACCTCCAGCGCGTTGCCGATCATCCGGCCCAGGGGCTCGTCCATGCGGCTGATGATGTAGCGGACCTCCCGGCCCCACGGGGCGCCCAGGGCGACCATGATCTGGGCGGCCTCGCGCGCGGCCTCGACGTCCGCGAAGAACGCGCCCGCGCCCACCTTGACGTCCAGCACGATCGCCTGGGCGCCGCCGGCGATCTTCTTGCTCATGATCGAGCTCGCGATCAGCGCCGGGCTCTGCACGGTCGCGGTCTGATCGCGCAACGCGTACAGGCGCTTGTCCGCGGGCACCAGGCGCTCGTTGGCGCCGACGACCACCACGCCGACGTCGCGGAGCTGCCGGACGAAATCCGCGAGATCCAGGTCGATGCGCATCCCGGGGATCGATTCCAGCTTGTCGAGCGTCCCGCCCGTGTGCCCCAGGCCCCGGCCGCTCATCTTGGCGACACGAACCCCGAGCGCCGCCGCGAGCGGGGCCACCACCAGGCTGATCGCGTCGCCGACGCCGCCGGTGGAGTGCTTGTCGCCGGTGGGCCCGAACTTGCCGAGTTCGAGGCGGTCGCCCGAGGCGACCATGGCCGCGGTCAGCGCCTGCGTGGCGGCCATGTCGAGCCCGTTGATGGACACCGCCATGCACCAGGCCGCCATCTGGGGGTCCTCGACCGAGCCGTCCGACCATGCCTGGATGAACGCCGCGATGCTCTCGGGATCCACCGGCTCACCCCGACGGGTGCGCTCCAGCAGTTCGAGGGGGGCGAGCGCCGAAACCATCAGGCACGGAACCATAGCCGTCGCTTGGTACGCTCTCGTTCGATGCGGACGAGACGGGTATTCCTCGGTGTCGCGCTCGTCTGCGCGGCCATCGCTCCGGTCGGAGCCGTGGCGGCGCCCGCGCCCACGACGACCGGCGGCGCGACCACCGCGCCCCCGCCACCGCCTGCCCCGAGCGTCAGCGCCGTGGTCGCACCGACCTCGGTCGCCGCTCGCCAGGGGCACGCGCGGTTCCTGCTCGGCGTGCGCACCAAGACCGAGGCCAGGGTCATCGTCAGGGTCGTGTCGGTGCGCACGGGCAAGATCGTCAAGACGGCGAAGAGCGCCGGGCGGCACGCGCCGGGACGGGTGTGGCTCCTGATCGACGCCAACAACGATCGCGGCTTCCAGCTTCTCGCCGGGCGCTATCGCCTCGAGATCTTCGCCGTGGACGCCACCAAGCGCAGGTCGAAGACCGTGACGCGCCGTTTCCGTCTGACGCTGCGCCCGCCGCGGGGTGTCCTGCACGTGTACACCGTGCCGGCGTGGCCGTCGATCATCGGCGGGATCGCCGCGGCGCCCGGTGGGCAGATCGTCGCCGCGGTGGGACCCGGCACGGCGGCCGCGACCGCGGGCATCCAGCGCGGCGACCTCATCCATGCGGTCAACGGCGTCAACGTCGATGCGCGGGGCTCGTGGTTCGTGGCGATGCGGGCGCTTCCGTCCGGGGTCCCCGTCCCCATCGAGCTGGAGCGCGCCGGGGTGCGCCAGACGGTTCAGTACACGGCGCCGCCGGACTGGACCATCGCGCCGGTGTACACGCAGCCGCTGATCGAGGCGGCACAGGTCGCCCCGCCGGTCAGGGCGTACCAGTACGCGGGAATCAGGGAGCGCCTCGATGCGCGTGACACGCCCGGGGCGAAGGCGCTGTATGCCGCGTGGACCGCGGCGGAGAAGACCAGCGCGCCCGGCGAGCTGCTGGCGGGGGCGATCTTCTCGGCCGAGGGCCTGCAGGTCAACGCGGCGGGCGCATTCAACCGGGCGCTGAAGGCCGATCCGACGATGGCCGCAGCGCCCTTCCAACAGGGTCTCGCGCGACTGGCCAACAAGCAGAACGACCGGGCGATCACGGCGTTCCAGACCGCGCGCACCGTCGATCCGACCGATGCGATCGCCCCCACCTTTCACGCGTACGCGCTGCTGAGCGCCAACCAGTTCGAGGCCGCGCTGGCCGCCGCCGATGCGGCGATCGCACTCGACCCGCGTTACGAGGAGGCCCGCATCGCCCGCGGCGTCGCGCTGGTCGGGCTGGCCCGCAGCCCCGAGGGGGTCGCGGATCTTCGCCGTGGCCTGCTGCTGCTGGCCGACCCGGTCAGGGCGCGGCAGATCATCGCCTCGACGCTCGAGCCCAACGCCCCCTGACGGCCAGGTCAGCGCGAGACCGGCGGGCCGATCTCCTCGGTCATGTCGGTCGGCCGGGTGCGCCGCGGCGGCGGGCGGCGGCGGCGGCGGGGCTCGCCCCCCCCGATGAACAGCACGGAGGCGATGCCGACCGCCAGACCGACCCAGAACCACCACTTGCCGATCCAGCTCTCCAGGACGAGCCACAGCAAGAGCACGCCGATGAACCCGACGAGGGCCATCAGACGTTGCCTGACCGGCGCGAGGTGCACGACCCAGGGACCGACGACGGCGACGAAGATGAGCAGGACCGACTGGAGCATTCCGCTCATCGTACCGGTGTGCCTCGGCTGGCGCATGGATAACCTGCCCGACACGTGCGCGCCGTCGGGATCCATCTGGTGCAGTCGGTCGATCTGATCGACACGCCGCGGCGCTCGGTCGTCGTCGAGATCGATGCGGAGGGCGTGCTGAGCGGCGTGGCGACGGCCGCGCACATCGACGAGATCGTCGCCGCGGTTGGGCACGACCCGGCCTTGGTCCTGGTCGATGCGCCGCTCGAGGTGACCAACGCGCGCGGGCAGCGCGACGTCGAGCGCATCCTGGCGTGGTGTGACGTCCCGGCGTTCCCCGTGTCGCTGGAGCGCATGCACACGGTGTACGGCGGCCTGCGCGGCGTGGAGTTGGCCGCCGCGCTACCGTCGTCGGTCACCGCCCGCGAGACCCACCCGGACCTCGCGCTGCGTCTGATGATGTGGGAGGAGCAGACGGGCGGCGGCGCCATCGACCTGGGCGAGTACCGGACCCGATGGCTCGAGCTGCGTGCCCCGGCCTTCCGCCCCCGGGGACCGGGCCGCGCCACGCCGGCCGGCATCCTGGCCGCGACCGCGATCATCGCGCGCCACGTCGACCTGGCCGGCTGGAGCCCGAGCGGCGCCGACGACGATTGGGCCCCCATCCGCGACGCCGCGATCCTCGACGCGATCCTCTGCGCCTGGGTCGCCCGGCGCCACCTCTCCGGCACGGACCCGCCGACGATGCGAATCGGCACGCCGTCCCGCGGCCAATTGCTGCTCCCCGTCGACGCGAACCTCCGCAACCGCCTGACCCTCACCGTCACGCGACTCACCGCGGAGGGAACTATCCAGGCCTGACCACGACGGAAAGCGCCCGAACACCGGCCGGATCCCGCCGACGGAGCACCGCCCAGCCGACAGCGCACCTTCCGGCCCACATCGCGAAGGTGAACAGAACCAGCTCCCGGGATCCAGACCGTCCACCCCTCCCTCGCGACCAACGCCACGAGCAATCAAGCAACCAGGGCCCAAGCTCTCGTCGTCCCGCAGGCCGGCGGAAACGGCATTTGGCTGGTTTTACGTCGGCCAATGGTTACATCATCTGAGTGATGACGACACGGTTTTGTAACCCCCACGGCGTCAGCGTCGCGCTGTGCGAAGCACACCGGGCCGACGCGTTTCAACGACACGTGTCGTCATCCACGAGCTCCGCGCCCGCCGGCGCGGTGGCGATGCCATCGCCCCGTCGGTCCGCACCATGCGCCGCTGGTTCGTCGAAGCACGGGGCTCGCGCCGCCCGCTGACACCCCCGCGACCGCCGGCCGGCCATGCGACGACACACCCGCCACGCGCACCAGCCTCTCCGAGCTTCGCCGGTACATGCACTCCCTCGACCCGCCGTTCAGCTGGGCATTCCACGGCTGGCCGTTCACCTGGTCTAAGGGCCCGAATGACGGGCGTTCAGCCGTCGTCGGGCAGGATGCGAAATGGACGGCGCTCGGGCGCGGCCCGCGCAAGCGTGGTGCGGAGATCCTCGTCCGACGTGTACACGCGATCGGGAATGACACGGGCGGTGACGGGGACCACAGCCTCCCCGCCGCGGAACGGGAACGGGGCGCAGATTGCGCTCAGGTGATCGACTGGACGCAGCGCCAGGTCGACGCCCGGGTCGCCCGCGGCGCGTGGGACCGACCGGAGTCGCCGGTCGACGGCCTGTGGCAGCCCGCGCCAGGTCAGGAACAGGCTCAAACCGTCCCAGGCCTGCAGCAGCCGGTAGGCCGCCCACGCCCACGCGCGGCGGTCGGGAGTGTCGCCCAGCGCCGCCCACAGCCGGGCCTGGCGCACCTCCTGGGCACAGATGAACTCTTGCACCACCGGGGTCAGCAACGCGGGATCGGGCGCCACACCGTCGAGGCCCAGGCGCGCGCGGTACAGACCGAGGCCGTGCATGCTGACGAGCAGGCCGACCGCCGGCCCGTGCGCCTCGGCGGCGGCGATGCCCTGCTCGTAGAGCGCGACGTGCTCGGGCCGCGGCACGTCGGGGAAGTCCATGGGACCACCGGCCCCGTCGATCCGCGGCAGCGCCTCCCACGCGCGCCAGCCTTCGTCGTGCAGCGCCGCGGCGACCTGTACCGGCTCCCACGGGTCGAGCCGCTCGAAGTCGTCGTTGCCCCAGGCATCGGCGGCGTGACGGCACTGGTCCTGGTGGTCGACTTGGAGGACGACGCAGAGACCGCCAGGTTCGCGAGCGACGATCACACTCCGACGCTACCATCGTGCCGACGTGACGGGCATCGGCGACACCCTCCGCGCGGCCCGGCTGCGACGCGGCGACGACCTCGCCGCGTGCGCCGCGGCGACCGGCATCGGCCCAGCGCTCCTGGCCGCGCTTGAGCAGGAGCGCTTCAACGCGCTGCCGCCGACCGCACACCACGCTGACCTGATCGCGCGGTACGCGACGCACCTCGGTCTGGACGGACCGCGCCTGGCAGGCTGGGCCGAGATCCACGGCGACCCGGACGCAGACACCCAGCCGATCCCGGTCGTGCGGCGCCCGCCTCCGCGCCGCGACTCGGTGCTGGTCTGGGTCGGCGCGGGAGCGGTGCTCGGGGTCGTCGGCCTGATCGTGCTGGGCGGCGGCGGCCCGGACTCCGAGGATGGCACCCCCAGGACGACGACCCGATCCGCCGCCACGGCCAGCCCCCCGACAGAGACCGCCGCCGCGGGAACGACCGCGCGGGCCGCCCCCTCCGCCCCCGCCGTCATCCGCCCCGTGCCGGCGCGCAGCCCCGCCATCGAGCTCAGACTCGACGCGCAGCCCGGCAAGAGCGTCTGGGTCGAGGTCCGCCGGCGCGACGTCGGCGGCGCTCAGGTGTTCGCCGGCATCGTCGGCGGCGGCGTGACGCGCACCGTCCGCTCCACCACGCCCTTGTGGCTGGGCATCGCCTGGGCGCCGAACCTGGCGGTGACGCTCAACGGCGAGGTTCTTGATGCCGAAGGGGGGACCGAGAGCTACCGCGTGACCGCCCGGGGGCTCACCAAGCTCGCCTCGTCCTGAGGAGCCGGTACCTGCCGCAACGCGCGAACAACCCCCGCCGGTCGGACGCAGGACGGCCGCGGCGGCCGCTATCCTCTTCGGGGCCTGTAGGAGATCGAGGGAGTCCGCTGTGTCCGACCGGGATGTCAGATACGTGTTCGTCACCGGAGGCGTCGTCTCCGGTCTCGGCAAGGGAATCACCGCCGCGTCGCTGGGGACGCTGTTGAAGGCGCGGGGCGTGCGCGTCTCGATGCAGAAATGCGACCCGTACCTCAACGTGGACCCGGGCACCATGAGCCCGTTCCAGCACGGCGAGGTCTTCGTC
>JBKKDD010000306.1:0-3125 GCA_046708705.1 Miltoncostaeaceae bacterium
GTCGGTGTAGAGCGCCCGCGCCCCGTCGGCCGCCTCGGCCGGGTCGCGCACCACGCGCACGCCGCCGCCGCGCTCGGCCGCGACGCCGTCCGCCCACGCGATCCACTCGCCGTCTGGGTCATAGCCCTCCGGGCAGGCGCAGGTGACGTCAAGGCCCAGCTTGGCTCCGACGGTGACCAGCGACAGGCAGCAGTTGTTGCCGTCGCCCAGGTAGGCGACCGGCAAGCCGGCCACGTCGCCGAACGTCTCACGCAGGGTCAGGACGTCGGCCAAGCCCTGGCAGGGGTGGTGCTCGTAGGTCAGGGCGTTGACGACGGGAATGGACGCGTACTCCGCCAGGTCGACCAGCTTCTGATGCGGGCCGGTGCGCAGCACGAGCGCGTCGACGATGCCGGACAGGATCAGCGCCGTGTCCTGGATCGCCTCGCCGCGGCCCAGTTGCATGTCGTTGGACGACAGGTAGATCGCGTGGCCCCCCAGGCGGACGGTCGCGGTCTCGAAGGCCACGCGCGTCCGCGTGGAGGGCCGCTCGAATATCAGGCCGACGACGCGTCCCTGCAACCACGTGGGCCATTCGGGCCACGGGGTCTGCTTGAGCGCCGCCGCCAGGTCCAGGACGGCCTCGACCGATTCGGTCGAGTGGTGGCGCAGTGTCATGACCGAGCGTCCGGCGAGGTCGGGCAACGGGGTAGGGCGCTTGGTCATTTGCCGGTGGTCTCCTGGGTGTCGGTGAACGTCCCGCCACCCGCGACGCGGTCGGTCAGGGGCGCGCGCGGCGAGAAGCGCTTGCCCGCTGTCGCGGCCAGCGCGGTCAGGTCGGCGGCCATGACCTCCAGGCCGCGCCCGTCGGCCCAGGCGAACGGCCCGGTGCTCCAGCCCGCGCCCAAGCGCATGGCCAGATCGACGTCCGGCAGCGCGCCGATGCCCTCCTCCAGGCAGCGGCAGGCCTCGTCGAAGGCCCCCAGGTGGTAGCGCTCGGACACGGCCGGGCCCTCGCCATCGGCCTCGCCTGCGGGCGAGGCCGTCACGAGCCCCGCGCCCGATTTCGTGCCCAGGCGCCCCGCCCCGACCTGCTCGGCCAGCGAGGACCCCGCCGCGAACCGCTCGCCGTAGGCGGCCTCCAGATCGCGCTGGACGTGGAGCGTCGTGTCAAGGCCGATCAGGTCGCCCAGCGCGAACGGGCCCATTGGCGCGACACCGGCCGCGACAACCGCCGCGTCGGCGCCGGTGCGCTCGGCACCGACCTCGTCCGCGTACCGGTACGCCTCGCCGAGGGCGCGGACCAGGATCCGGTTGACCAGGAACCCCGGGCATTCGGTCACCCGCACGGGCACCTTGCCCAGGCGCTCCGCGATCCGGGCCCCGGCGGCGATCGTGGCCTCGGCGGTGTCGGCGCCGCGGATGACCTCCACCAGACGCATCACGCTGGCGGGGTTGAAGAAGTGCAGGCCCATCACCCGCTCGGGCCGTGCGGTCGCGCGGGCGAGCGCGGTGATCGACAGGCCGGAGGTGTTGGAGGCAAGGAGCGCAGACGGACCGGCGGCGGCGTCCATCGCCCGCCACAACGCGAGCTTGAGCTCGAGCACCTCGGGGCCGGCCTCGATGACCAGGTCGCAGGGGCCGAGCGCGTCGAGGTCCACCGTCGCGGTCACGCGGGCGGCGATCGCCTCGGCCTCGTCCGCCGTCATGCGCCCCTTTGCGACGCGCCGCTCGCCGATTGCGCGCAGGTGGGCGACACCCCGCGCGATCGCGGCCTCGTCGATGTCCACCAGGACCACGCTGCAGCCGGCGGCGGCCGCGACCTGGGCGATCTCGCTCCCCATGACCCCGGCGCCAACCACGCCGATCCGTTCGATCTCCATCGTCCCCCTCGGTGTCGGGCGGGCGGCAGGAAACGCCCGCAGGGAGCGGAAGCCTACGCAAATGACGGCCGACCCCGTGGTTAGCGTTCCTTGTTGAGATGCCGAGCGTGAGCGCCCGTACCTCGAGCACGACGGTCCGTCGCCGGCATGCGCGGAGGCTCGTCCTGCTCGCGGTGCTCCTGATAGTCGCGTCGTTGGCGACGGTGCTCGTCTCTGCCGCCGCGTGGCCCCTGTTCGCGCTGCCGATCGTGATCGCGACGCCCTTGGCGGGCCAGGTCGGGCTGGGTGTCGGTGCCCTCGCGGCCGCAACCGTGTTTGCGGTCGTGGCGGGCCGGCCCGGGGCGGACGGGGTCGCCCTGGCCGTCGGGTGGATCGCGTTCGTGACGGCGGCCGTCGCCGTCGCAACGCGCTACGAGAAGGTCCAGGACGATCTGAACCGCGTGGTGGGCGCGTCGCTGCGCGATCGGCTGACCGGGCTCTACAACTTCGCGTTCTTCTCCGACGCGCTGCGGCGCGAGACCGAGCGATCGAGCCGCTACGGTTGGCCCCTGTCGCTCGTGCTGTTCGATCTGGACCAGTTCAAGACGTTCAACGACACTCACGGGCACGAGGCGGGCAACCGCCTGCTGGCCCACGTCGGTCGGGTCGTCGAGCAGTCGCGCCGCTCGGCCGACGTCGCGGCACGGTTCGGCGGCGAGGAGTTCGCGCTGCTCGTCCCCGGCGACTCCAACGCCGCGCTCGAGGCGGCCGAGCGCATCCGGCTGGCGATCGCCCGGATCGGCGTGCCGGTCGGTCACGGCCAGCACGACGGGCGCACCATCTCCGCTGGCGTGGCCACCTACAGCCCGGGTGACACCGCGGATGCCCTGGTCGAGGCCGCCGACCGCGCGCTGTACCTCTCCAAGCGGCGGGGTCGCAACCGCGTCAGCGTGTCGGGCGAGCCGCGGGGCGCCCGCGCCGCCGGCGCGTAGGTGCGTAGGTGCACCCGCTTTCGTCGCCGCCCGCGGCACGCGATACTCCGCGGGGATGAGGCGACCACAGTCATTGGACCGGCGGCTGGGCCGGATGGTGCGTGCGCTGATAGCACGCGTCCCCGGCGGGACCCGGGCCGGCAGCGTCGCGGGTGACGCGCTCTCCCCGGCATTCCAGGGGGTCGTCGCGGTGATGCTGGCGCGACCCGCCCTTCGCGGCGGTGGGGCGCGGGCGCTGGCGGCCGGGGTGCTCGCCTCCCTGGTCGCCCGCCTGGCACGCGACCGCATCGCC
>JBKKDD010000307.1:0-5549 GCA_046708705.1 Miltoncostaeaceae bacterium
CTCCAACGGCGTCATCGACCTCGTCCCCGACAAGGACGCGGTGTTCGCCGAGATCCTCCGCGTACTGCGCCCGGGAGGGCGGATGCAGATCGCCGATGTCGTCCTCGAGCACCCGGTCGGCGAGGGCGCCAAGCGCGACATCGACCTCTGGGCCCAATGAATCGCGGGCGCTCTGCTGGAGGCAGAGTACGCGAGCTACCTCGAAGGCCTCGGCTTCGTCCACGTCGAGACGGGCGCTCTCGTGGACGTCTACGGGCGCTCGGCGTTCGAGGACACCCGACGCAAGGCGGCCAAGTTCGGCGCCCGCGGCGCGACCCTGCGGGCCCGTAAGCCGTAGAACGGAGGACGGCTGGCGCTCCGCCATCCGAGCGCGAGCGAGGCGCGCGCTTTGGGGGCGCGCTGCGATCTCGTCCAGGTAGGCGTCGATCTGCCGGATCTCCCCTCGGCCGAGGACGGGCGAGCCGTCGCCGGCGGCGTGGACGAGCAGCTCGATCGGGCGCAGGGAGCCCCGGGCGGCCTCCGAGAGGCCCGGCCGCACGTCGAGATCCAGGCATCCGCGCCGGAGGAGACGCGTCCGGCGCCCCCCTCGTCGACGACCGGCGGACGGCTCGCCCGCACGCCCCGCATCCACGATCTCACGCTGGGTTGAGGCTGAGCTCGAGGCAACGGGCCATTGCCATGCTTTGATCCGAGGGGCATCCGCAGCCGACGGTAGGCGTGCCATCTCCGGCGATGGGTGACGACCTGGTCCCGGTGCTGTGACGGGCCGATCGGCGCCACCGGTCCGCCACCAGAACGTCACACGCCTGATACCCACGGGCGTGGGCCCGCTCATATCGTCGCGGCGTTTCCAGGTTGCGTCGTCTCAACCCCACCTCGACGCGACTCTTCCGAATTCCTCAGAAAGGTGCACCGCTTGTGAAGCGCTCTCTCCGTACGACCACGACGGCGCTGATCGCCGTCGGCGCGACGTTTGCGACCGCCGCGACGGCCATGGCCGAAACCAAGGGCGCCGGCGCCTCGTTCCCGCGTCTCGCATACCAGACCTGGTGCCAGGACAGCGGCGGCCTGTGCAGCTACACCTCCAAGGGATCGACCGGCGGGATCAATGACCTCCGCGACGGGCTCGTCGACTTCGGTGCCTCGGATGCGCCGCTGACCGATCAGCAGCTGGCCGACCTGGCCGCCAAGCGGGGCGGCTCGGGCGTCCTGTACTTCCCGACGCTCCTCGGTGCTGTGACGATCCCGGTCAACGTGCCCGGCGCGCCGTCCAACATCCAGCTGCGCAGCCGGACGGTCGGGCAGATTTTCGCGGGCGCGATCACCAACTGGAACGACGCGCGCATCAAGGCCGACAACGCCCTGAGCCCGCGGACCAGGACCTTCACGTTCCCGAACCTGCCGATCACCGCGTGCGTGCGCCAGGACGGCTCGGGCACCAGCTTCGTGACGAGTATCTTCCTGACCAAGGCGAGCCCCGAGTTCAAGGCGCGGGTCACCGTCAGCCAGCTTCCCAACTGGTCGGCCCCGCAGATCATCCGGTCGCCGCAGAACGTCGGCGTCGCCAACTGCGTCAAGAACACCCCGGGCGCCATCGGCTACGTGGACCTGGGCGACGCCCGCAACGCCGGGCTGGCCCGCAACCTGGCCGCGGTCGGCAAGAGCGAGGTCATCAGGGTCCCCAAGATCGTCAGGGGCAAGAAGCGCTTCGTGACCAAGCGTCGCCTGGTCTTCGTGGTGCCGTCGGTGGCCGGAATCCAGCGCGCCGGCAACATCCCGGCGTCGAGGATCCCGACCAACCTGGTGCTGGACCTGACGCTCAGCACCGCCAAGGCCGCCTACCCGATCGTGACGACCACCTGGGTGCTCGCGTACACCGACTACGCCAGGGCCGGGAAGTCCGGCAGCGTCGCCGGTGTCAAGTCGACGCTCAACTACTTCTACAGCGCGGGTGCGCAGGCCAAGCTCGCCTCGCTCGGCTTCGCCCCGCTGCCGGCGCCACTGCTCGTGCGCGCCAAGGCGCAGCTTGCGAAGTTGAAGTAATCGACGTACGGGTGACACTCGACGGAGCGGGGTCGGCATGACCCCGCTCCATCCCCTTCCGGTCGAGGGCGCGCCTTCCCCCGCGCCCCCGGCCGGGTACGCGTTGCGTCGGCCCCGGGGCGGCGTGCTCGCGGACCGGCTCTACCTGGCGCTCTGTGGATTGGCGGCGCTCGTGGGGGTCGTCGCGATCGCGTATCTGATCGCGCGCACCATGGCCCAGACGCGGCCGACTGTCGCTCAAGTCGGGCTGTGGGACTTCCTGACCGGAACGGAATGGGCCCCTGCCATCGGCGCCTACGGCGCGCTGCCGGCGATCTACGGGACGGTGGTCATCTCGGCGATCGCAATGGTGATCGCCGTGCCGCTGGCGGTCGCGGTCGCGATCGGGACGACGGTGCTCCTGCCACGCAAAGCGCGCGGGCCCGTCGCCGGGGTCATCGACCTGCTGGCGGCGATCCCCTCGGTCGTCTACGGGCTCTGGGGCCTCATCGTGCTCGTCCCCGCCGTGCAGCCGGTGCTCGAGTGGGTGGCGGGGCACAACCTGGGGATCGGGGCGTTGGACGGTCCCGTGCTCGGGCGCTCGCTCATCCTCGCCGCCTTGGTGCTGGCGGTCATGATCCTGCCGATCATCACCGCGGTCGTGCGCGAGGTGCTCGCGACCGTGCCGGTCGACCAGCGCGAGGCGGCGCTCGCGTTGGGTGCGACGCGCTGGGAGATGATCCGTGGCGCGATGCTGCCGTGGGCGCGGTCCGGCATCGTCGGTGCGTCGGCGCTGGGCCTCGGTCGCGCGATCGGGGAGACCATCGCCGTGGCGATGATCCTGGGCAGCCAGCCCACGATCCTAGAGTCGCTGCTGGGCCCGGGCCAGACGCTGGCCGGGACGATCGCGTTCGAGTACAACAGCGCGATCGACTCGCTGCACACGAGCAGTCTGGTCACGATGGCGGTGGTGCTCTTCGTCGTGGCGTTCGTCGTCAACCTGTTCGCGCGTCTGCTCGTCACCCGGAACGTGGGGCGCCGGCGTCGCGGACCGGGGCTCGTACGCGGCCACTTGGCACGGTTGAGGGACAGCGCGGCCCATCGCGCGACGGCGCATCGACGCAGGCGGGTTGCGGTCCTCTCGCCGTTGACGCCGTTGCCGCAGCGAGCGGCGGTGCGGCCCGTGGCAGCCGGTCGGCGGTGGCGCTCGCGGATCATGGAGAGCGCGATCGGCACGTCGGTGGTCGTTGCCGTTGTGCCGCTCGTGCTCGTCATCGCCTATGCAGTGGTCGAGGGCGGCGGGGCGATCTCGCTGGACTTCTTCACGAGCGATGGGGAGCCCGACGTCGCCGGCAACGGGATCTCCCACGCGCTGGTGGGAACGCTCATCATGATGGGTATTGCGACGGTCGTGGCGGTTCCGCTCGGCCTCCTGACCGCGCTGTTCATCCGCGAATGCCTCTCGCAGGGCCCTGTGTTGCGGCGCATCGCGGGCTGGATGGGTGTGTTCGTCGACGTGCTGCTCGGCGTGCCCTCAATCGTGGCGGGCCTGGTCATCGCGTTGACGGTCGTGCTGGCGATGGGATCGTTCTCCGCCATCGCGGGTGGGCTGGCACTTGCCATCATCATGTTCCCGATCGTGGTCAGGTCGACCGACGAGATCCTGCGGCTCGTCCCCGGTCCACAGGTGGAGGCGGCGCTGGCCTTGGGCGCGCCACGGTGGCGGGCCACGTGGAGCGTCGTGTTGCCGGTGGCCGCGCCGGGAATCCTGACCGGGATCATGATCGCGCTCGCGCGGGTCAGCGGTGAGACCGCTCCCTTGATCCTGACCGCCAGCGGCGCCCAGTTCTTCTCGACCGACATCGGTGGCGAGATGACGGCGCTCCCGCTCTACATCTTCAACGGGACCATCAACTCGACGGTGCCGATCGCCCAGCAGCACGCATGGGGCGCTGCGCTCGTGCTCGTCGCCCTGGTCTTGTTCCTCAACCTGGCCGCGCGACTGATCGCGCGCCTGACGCGACATGGAGCCCCGTGATGAGCGAGACGACGATGAGCTCGAACGATGCGGTCGACGAGCCGGTCGGCGCCACCCGCCGACTGACGCCGAGCGTGCACCGCGCTGTGCGCGCAGTCACGCATGGTCCTGCGGTGATGCAGGTGCAGCATCTGGACGTCTGGTTCGGCCCCCGTCAGGTGCTCGAGGGCATCGATCTGGAGTTCCCGGAGCGCTCCGTCACCGCGCTGATCGGTCCGTCCGGGTGCGGCAAGTCGACGTTCATCAGGTGCCTCAACCGGATGCACGAGCTCGTTCCGGGCGCCCGGCTGCGCGGCAGCGTCCGGTTGCGCGACCGCGAGCTGTATTCGTCCGACGCCGACCCCGTCGCCATCCGTCGCGCGGTGGGAATGGTCTTCCAACGCCCCAATCCGTTCCCGACCAAGTCGATCGCCGACAACGTGCTGTCGGGGCCGAAGTTCAACGCCATCAAGCTCTCCCGCACCGAGCGCGCGGAGCTGGTCGAGCGCTCACTGGCGGACGCAGGCCTCTGGGACGAGGTCAAGGATCGCCTCGACGCGCCCGCCTCGGCGCTGTCGGGTGGCCAACAGCAACGGCTGTGCATCGCCCGCTCGCTCGCGGTCGACCCGGACGTGCTGCTGATGGACGAGCCGTGCTCCGCGTTGGATCCTCAGTCGACGTATCGGATCGAGGACTTGATCGACCAGCTCAAGCTCAAGCGCACGATCGTGATCGTGACGCACAACATGCAACAGGCGGCGCGGGTCAGCGACTACACGGCGTTCGTCACGATCGAGCAGGAGGGCGAGCCGGGGCGTCTGGTGGAGCACGGCCCCACCCGGCAGATCTTCAGCGCCCCGGCCAACGATCGGACCGAGGCGTACGTGAGCGGCCGCTTCGGCTGACCCGACCCACCGCCGCTGGACCCGATGGGTCCGCGTTGGTGATTCGGCGGCACACGTGATCTGGTGCAGCGGGCGGCTTCAGTTGCCCGGCTGCGGGCAGGTACGTTTCGCGGATGGACTGGCTGACCGGCGGGTGGGACAGGGAGCACGTGATTGCCCTGTGCGTCGGGCTCGCCGCAGGGACCGCGCTCGTGCTCCAGGGCTTCGGCGGCCTTGCCGAGTTCGGTGCCGTCATCGCCTCCGTCGGGCTGCGCTGGGCGATCTGGCAGGTCCCTCCGCCAGGCCGCTCCCGCGCGGTCGGCACGCCGCCCGGCGGTCTGTCGCGCCTCGGGCAGCTTGCGGTCGCCGTGCTGTTGATCACGTTGGCCGTCGAGATCGTCGTGTCGTTCTTCCGCTGAACGCCCGGTCGGCCCGTGACGACGAGGCATCGACCGTTTCGTCGTGACTAGACTCGATCCCATGGCCCGGTTCACGACCACGATCGCGTCGCCGCTCTCGGCGGACGAGGCATTTGCGCGGATGGCTGCGTTCGAGCGGGTGCCGGAGTGGGATCCCGCGACGCAGAAATCGGTGCGGATCGGGACAGAGCAGGGGGTGGGGGCGCA
>JBKKDD010000308.1:0-2747 GCA_046708705.1 Miltoncostaeaceae bacterium
GGGCGTTTCATCGCGTCCCGCGATCAGGGTGTTGATCGTGGGGTTGCGCCCCTGTGAAAACACCGATACTTACTGGCGCTGCTGCCGGTGACGGCCGCGGTCGTCGGCGCGATCGCCCTGAGCCAACAACCGACCACCGTCGAGCTGGTCGGCATCGCCCTGGTCGTGGCCGGCATCGCGACCCGCGACCGCCGCGGCGATCACCGGTCGGCGGGTCTGGAGCTGGAGGCGAGTCCCTAACGCGCCATTTGGCCGTCGTGACGGCTAAATGGCGACAAGGTGTGCCCTGAGCCGGTGATGGCGCCCGTCTGAATCATGCGGCGCCCCGGGCCTGGCCGAGGACGTTGCCACGGTAGATGTAGCCGAATCCGCGCACCGTCTCGATCGGCGATTGCCCGTCGGGGAGCGTTCCGAGCTTGCGGCGCAGGTAGCCGACGTACAGCTTTACCTGCTCGGGGAACACCGCGGTGACGCCGCCCCACACCAGCTTCAGAAGCCGGTCGCGCTCGAGGACCTCGTCACGGTGATCGATCAGCGTGGTCAGCAGACGGAACTCGAGCGGGGTGAGACTGACGGCCCGCTCCCCGACCACGACCTTGCGCTGCGCCTTGTCGACGCGAAGAAATCCGTCGTCGTAGACCTGGGGCAGGTGCATGTCGCGTCCCTGCGTGCGACGCAGGAGGGCTGTGACGCGCGCGGTCAGCTCGAGCGGCGAGAAGGGCTTGATCACGTAGTCGTCTGCGCCGTTGCGGAGCGCGCGCGCCTGCTCGGTGTCGAATCCCCTGGCGGTCAGCATGATGATCGGGACATCCGACGCATCGCGAATGCGCTCGAGCACGCCCCAGCCGTCGATCTCCGGCATCATGACGTCGAGGGTGACGAGCGCGGGGCGCAGCTCCCACACCTTCCGGATGGCATCCTTGCCGTCAACCGCCTCCACCACGGCGTGACCCTCGCGCTCCAGCGAGATCCGGATCAGGTTCCGGATGTCCACGTCGTCGTCGACGATCAGGATCGGCGCGCTCCGGGAATCGCGCGCATTGCTCATGTGTCTGCTCCCCCTCCGTGAGTTCATGCCGTCAGCCGTTACCAGGAGTATCGGATGATCAGCGGCTTAAGTTGAGCTAAGGCGGCTCGGTACAACGTCGAGCGCGGGTCGGCCGGCCAATCGTCACCTCAGGTCGTCCTGCGATCCGTCATCCCTCCCATCCTGGCGCTCCGACGCACACCCCGCCGGGCGCGACGGTCGATCGTGGAGGGGATCCTGCTGGTCTCGGGTCTCAGCGTGGCCGGCATCACCATCCGCTCCGGGGAGTCTTCGCTGGCATATCTGCTCTTCCCGTTCCTGGTCGTTGCGGCGATACGGCTGGGTCAGGCCGGCGCCGTACTCGCGTCGATGGTGGTGGCAGCGGTCGCGGTCCCGATGACAGCGAGCGGACGTGGTCCGTTCAGCGTAGGCCGCCGTGACCGCGCTGGTGGTGGGCGCGCTGACGATGAGCGGCGCCGCGCGCGAGACGAGCTGGAGGGAATGGTCCGCGAGGGCGTCGCGCGGCTGACGGAGCGCGAGGTGCAGCTGGCGCAGGCGCGAGAGCTCGAGCGGGCGAAGGACGAGGCGGTGGCGGTCGTCTCGCACGACCTGCGCACGCCGCTGACCTCGATCCGCGGCTTCACCGAGCTGCTGACCGACGACGAGGCGGTCGGGGAGCGCGCGCGTCCGTACGTCGAGGTCATCGATCGCAACAGCGGGAAGCTCTTGGATCTGGTGGACGACCTGCTGATCGTCGCGTAGGGCTACGGGCTCGGGTTGACGATCGCCCGCGCGATCGCCGGGGCGTTCATCCGGAATCCATACTCGTCCCGTACGGTGCAGCCATCGTGCAAAAACCTCTTAAAGTCGATCTTCTCGGCATGCAACGGAATGCATCCCGGAAGGACGACGACATGACGGACCGCACAGACCGTCGCGAGGGGGCACGCGCAGCGGGGACGGATGCGCAGCGCGCCGCGCTCGAGCACTTCGCCGCACGCAAGGCCACAAAGCACGCGACCGCGGTGATCAGCGCGATGCGTGACGCCCTCATGATCGTCGACGAGCTTGGCGCGATCACCGATATCAACGACGCGCTCTGCGCGATGACCGGGTTCGGTCGCCATCAACTCATCGGTGTACGCGCGTACCCTTTCTGGAGCCCCGAGGACAGGGCGGCCAACGCCGCTGCCGTCGCCCAGGCCATCCGCACGGCCGACACGGGCGCCGCCCAGGCCGAGCTGACCCTGACCGCCCGTTCTGGTGCCCGGTTGCGCGTCGCGGCGTCCATCGCCGCGCTCCGCGACTGTGACGACGAGCCCATGGGCTACGCCGCGACCCTTCGCCACATCGCCGACGAGGCGCGGGCGGACCCCGCGGCGGCCGAGCCGGACGACGACGGCCTGATGGGCGCTCTGGCCGTGGCCATCGAGGAGCCGTCAATCGACATCGCGTTTGCCCGCATCGCCGCGCGGGCGGCCACCGCCGTGTCGTGCGACGCCGCCGTGATCGTCAGGATCGAGGACGGGAATGCCACGAGGGTCGGGCGCTGGAGCGCCGAGGGGTCGGCCGATCTGTCCGACGCGATCGCGCCGAACTCCGTGCACGAAGCGTTCGCAGCGGGGGGCGTCCGGGTCGACGGCGGTCCGGACCATACGTTCATTACCGTGATCGGCGTGCCGATCCGCCTGGCGGGCCGCCCATGGGGGGTGCTCTACAC
>JBKKDD010000309.1:0-4980 GCA_046708705.1 Miltoncostaeaceae bacterium
GCCCTGATCAGCACGGCCGACCCGTCGTTCAACGACAATCCCACCGACCCCCCGAACGGCTTCGGCATCTAGCCGGTCGGACGCCGGTCGATGCACCTTCGCGCGCGCGGTTCATCCGCTGCCACCGAAATGACACGGGCGGGTGCTGCGACATGTCGCAAGTGGCACACCGATTCGCCAAATGGCATTTTGGCGGGCTGAAACCCTGCAAAACGCGAGGGTGGTGGACATTTGGGAGGCGTGCGGGAGATCTGAGGAGTGGCACGGCGGCGCCCCATATGCTTGGCGCCTCGGCCTCTCGCATCCGGAGCACGCATGATCATCACGAGTCCGTTCCCGGCCCTCGCGATCTCGGAACTGCCGCTGACGCAGTTCGTCTTCGAGCATGCCGACCGGCACCCCGACCGTCCCGCGCTGATCGACGGGGCGACAGGCGACGTGACCACCCACGGCGAGCTTCGGGACCGTGTTGCGGCGACGGCCGCGGGGCTGGCCGCGCGCGGCCTCGGGCCCGGTGACGTGGTCGGCATCTTCAGCCCCAATGTCCCCGACTACGCGACGGCGTTCCTGGGCGTGGCCCAGGCCGGGGCGAGCAGCACCACGGTCAACGGGCTCTACGGCGTCGACGAGCTGACCTTCCAGCTTCGCGACTGCCACGCGCGGATGCTGATCACCCACCCGTCGCTCGCCGACCGGGCCCTACCGGCGGCGCGAGCGCTCGGCATCGCCGACGTCGTCAGCTTCGGTGAGATGGACGGCGCAACGGAGTTCACGTCGCTGCTGTCGCCCGAGGCGCCCCCGGATGTGAGGATCGACCCGGCCACTGACACGGTGTCGCTGCCGTATTCGTCCGGCACCACCGGGTTGCCCAAGGGGGTGCGGCTGACACACCGCAACCTCGTCGCCAACGTGCAGCAGCTTGAGGACGTTCTCGAGATGGGGGCCCAGGACGTGTTGATGGGGATCCTGCCGTTCTTCCACATCTACGGGCAGACCGTGGTGATGGCCGCGGGACTTCGGGCCGGGGCCGCGATCGTGACGATGGCGCGGTTCGATCTGGAGCAGTGCCTCGCGTTGATCCAGGAGCACCGCGCCACCCGCGCGTTCGTCGCGCCGCCGATCGTGCTGGCGTTCGCCAAGCATCCGCTGATCGACGCCTACGACACCTCGAGCCTCGTGCACGCGATGTCCGGGGCCGCGCCGCTGGATGGCGCGACCGCCGCGCAAGCCGCCGCCCGGATCGGGTGCCCCGTCACCCAGGGGTATGGAATGACCGAGGCCAGTCCGGTGCTGACGCTCGTGACGGCGTTCGGCGAGGATCGCCCCGGCTCGGTCGGACCCCTCGTCGCCAACACCGAGGGCCGCATCGTGGATCCCGAGACCGGGCAGGACGTCGCGACCGGCGAGCCGGGCGAGCTGTGGGCCCGCGGCCCCCAGGTGATGCCCGGCTACCTGGGCAACGACGCGGCCACTGCCGCCACGATCGTCGACGGCGGGTGGCTTCGCACCGGCGACATCGCGACGGCCGACGCCGACGGCTGGATCACGATCACCGACCGGGTCAAGGAGCTGATCAAGGTCAGCGGCTACCAGGTCGCTCCGGCCGAGCTCGAGGCCCTCCTTCTGACCCACCCCCTGGTGACGGATTCATGCGTGATCGGTATCGCCGACGACGAGACGGGCGAGCGCCCCAAGGCGTTCGTCGTGTTACGCGAGCCGGTCGCGCCGCAGCAGATCATCGACTGGATGCGTGAGCGAGCCGCCTCCCACAAGCGCTTGGTCGCCGTCGAGGTCGTCGACGAGATCCCCAAGTCCGCATCGGGCAAGATCCTGCGCCGGGTGATGGTCGAGCGCGAACTGGCGGCTGCGGGCTGAACCGATGCTGGGCCGCCCGGTTCAGCCGACCTGGGTGAGGAAGGTGTTGACGGTCGTCAGGGAGCCGTCCGCGCGTCGGAACTCGACCGCGAAGCAACTCGGCCCCTCGCCGAGGAACGCCACGTCGAACGATGCGGGCCCCGCCGTAGAGGGGACCGTGCCGCTCTGGAATCCGGCGAAGGCGTCCGATGAGGCGGGGCACGGGCCGCTCGCCGAGCGGATCCGCACGTCGCCCAGACCGGGGTCGCTCGGGTTGACCCACGTCAGGCGTACCGCGACCTCCGGGGCCGGGGCGACCTGCGCGACGAGCCCGATCCGTGCTGCGTCGCTCGCCGTGCCCGGATGCTCGACGACGGCGGTCGCGCCCTCCAGGTAGCGGTCGTCGGGACCCATCGCCCACACCGCGTAGCAGGTCCGGCCCGGCGGCATCGGCTCCAGGTCGGTCAGCGTCTGGGCACCGGCGACGGCGGGAACCTCTGAGACGAAGTCACCCTCGACCGGGGTCAAGCCGTCTCGCAGCGACAACGACTGCCCGGGTACGAAGGGGGCGTTGGGGCACGCACCGCGGTTGCGGCGGATCACGATCCGCCGCAGGGCCGGGGACGGCGGGTTCTGCCACGTCAGCCGCGTCGTCGCGATCGAGCCGGCGGGATTGGGCTCGACCGCGACTCCCGTCACTGGGCCCGGCGTGGGGGCGGCCAGGCAACTGCGGTCCCTCGGCATCGGACGCGCCTTGCCGCCGTAGCGGCGGATCGCGCCGGCGACGTCGTCGGGACGGATCACCTTGCACGTGTACTGCCACGGGTACCGGTTGCGCTCGTCGGCGCAGCCCCCGTTGGACGGGGTCATGAGCGCGCACCGCGCGCGCGTGTGGTTGAGCCCGATCACGTGCCCGAACTCGTGCGCGGCGACCAGGATCAGCCTCCGCTGCGAGCAGTTGCGGTCGAGCCACACGTGCGCCTGGAAGTGTCGTGAGTACCCGAGGCTGCCCCGGCCCGCGGCGCCGCCCAGCCCGCAGCGATCGAGCGCAATCACCCCGGGCGGCAGCCGCGGCACCTTGAGGGTCGCGACGATCACGTCTGCCTTCCCTGAGCGCACCTCACGAAAACGCAGCCTGACCCCGCTCGCATTCCACTGGGCGAGCGCGTCGTTGACGGGGGCCCGAAACGATGGGACCGTCACGCGGTAGGTGATCACCCGCTTCGGCCACGCCTGCCCACCGAGCCGGTACGCGTCGGCGCGCTCGGGGGCCGCGGCGGTCACGGCGAGCAGCGCTGTCAGGCACGCCAGCACAGCGGCCACGCGGCGCGGTGAGACTCGTTCCGGGAGTCGATTCAACGCGTGACGTCCTCACTGTCGTCAGCCGGGGTCGTGAATCGCCGCTGACGCTAGCGACGTGCGGTCTGCCGCACACCTGGCCGATCGACCAGTTCTCCCCCTACCAGGGCAGGCGGCCGTGGCCGATGAGCGGCGCCGCATCGCCACGACGCGCCTCGGCGATGCGCGCCAGCAGACCCTCGATCGCGAGATCGAGCGTGGGGTTCAGCTCCATCTCGGCCCGGGTCAACTGGATCTCGTCCAGGGCGCGCTCCAGGAAAATCGCGCGTGACGGCACGCCCAGGGTGCGCAGCGTGTCGAGCCGGTTGCGATGGCGGACGGACTGCTCGGCTCCCACAGCCACGGCCAAGGCGTCGGCCACCAGCCCGGCCGCGCCGTCCAGCGCGTGGGCCCATCCGTCGGTCAACGCCCGGCGGCGCTCGCGTTTCTCCTGATCCTCGGCGCGCTTGGCCGCGCCGCGCTCACCGCGCTTGCCGGCCAGCACCTCGGCCTCCTGGCGCAGGCGCTTCAGCTCGTCCGAGGGGTTGTCGGCCGCCGCATCGGCCATCCGGCCCTGGATGTCCCGCACGACGAACGGCCCCGGGGCATCGCCCTGCAGGGCGTGCTCGGCCAGATCCATCCCCAGCAGTCGCATCGTCCGCTCGAACGGCAGCGCGGTCAGCGCTGCGGCTCCGTCCGCACGGGCCAGGCCCGCGGCCGCGTCGGCGTCCAGGCCCTGCTCCCGCAGGCGCGCCGCGATCTGGCGCCAGCCGGGGGAGCGAAACGGCACCGGCAGGCAGCGCGAGCGGATCGTGGGCAGCAGGTCGGTCACGTGGTCGGTGACCAGGATCAGGTGGGAGCGCGCGGGCGGCTCCTCCAGTTGCTTCAGGATGCGCGGCGCGCCCTCGCGCTCGCGCAGCCGCTCGGCCCCGTCGATGAGGAGCACGCGGCGAAGGCCCACCGCCGGTCGCGCCGCCAGGTCGGCCAGGGCCGGGTCCAGGTCCGCGTCCAGGCGGATGGACGCGCCGGTGGCCGCCACGATCGTCAGGTCGAGCGACGCCTTGTCCCGGTCGTGGTCGGCGTTGGGGTCGATGAGCTGCCATGCCACCGCGCGCGCGGCCGCGCGCTTGCCGGTGCCGGGCGGGCCGTAGAACAGCAATTGCTGCGGCGGGTCGGGTCGCTCCAGCGCGGCGCGCAGGATGCGCTCGGCCAGCGGCTGGTCGGGGATCTCGATCATTCCCCGAGCCCGACACGCCGCGTCACGCGTTCATGGACCTGGTCGATCGTCCCCTCGCCCGAGATCGCCGCGATGCGGTCGGCGAACCGTTCGGCGAGCTCGCGGTAACCCGCCGCCACCGCCCGCTGCAGGGCTGCGCCCTCCACCTCGATGCGGTCCTTGGGTCCCGCCTCGCGCGCGCGCGCCGTCTCGACGGGGAGGTCCAGCACGATGGTCAGGTCGGGCAGGCAGCCGTCGACGGCGGGCGCGTTCATGGCCCCCACCGCGTCGCTGCCGCGGCCGCGGGCCGCGCCCTGGTAGGCCAGCGACGAGTCCACGAAGCGGTCGCACCCCACCCACGCTCCGCGGGCGAGCGCCGGCCGGATGACCTGCGCCACATGTTGGGCCCGGGAGGCGGCGAACAGCAGGGCCTCGGCCACGGGCGAGATGGCTTCCGGGCTGTCGAGCAAGATGGCGCGCACCGCCACGCCCAGCGCGGTGCCACCCGGCTCGCGGGTCTCTACAACCTCGTGCCCGGCGGCGCGCAACGCCGCGGCCAACCGCGCCGCCTG
>JBKKDD010000310.1:0-6858 GCA_046708705.1 Miltoncostaeaceae bacterium
GGGCGACCGACTCCAGAATCGGGCCCATGTCGAGCGGGCTGATCGACGCGCCGTCGATCACGGCCGCCTCGACGCCATCGGCGGCGAGGTCATCGGCGACCGCGAGCACCTCGGGCCCCATGCCCCCCCACGTGACCAGGGTCAGGTCGGCTCCCTCACGGCGCACGAACGACATGCCGATCGGCAGCGCCACCCCGTCGTCTGGCACGTCCTCCCGCGACGAGCGGTACAGGCGCGAGGTCTCGAGCACCACGACCGGGTCGGGATCACGGATGGCCGCGAGCAGCAGCCCGTAGGCCTGCGCCGGGGTTGACGGCACGACCACCTTGAGCCCGGGAATGGTGGCGAGGAGCGCCTCCGGGGTGTCGGAGTGGTGCTCCGGCGACTTGATCAAGCCCCCGCCCGCGGCGCGCAGCACCATCGGACAGGTCAGTCTGCCGCGGGTGCGATTGCGAAGGCGCGACGCGTGGTTGAGCAACTGGTCCATCGCCGGGTAGATGAACCCGGTGAACTGGATCTCGACGACCGGGCGCATGCCCTCGGCCGCCAGGCCGATGCCGAGGCCCGCGATGACGGTCTCGGAGATCGGCGTGTCGATCACCCGGTCGGCGCCGTAGCGCTCGACGAGGCCCTCGGTCGCCCGGAACACGCCGCCGGTCGCGGCGACGTCCTCACCGAGGACGATCACGCGCTCGTCGGCGCCCATCTCGTACATCAGCGCCTGGGTGACCGCCTGGACGAACGTGATCTCAGGCATCGGCTTGGGACTCCCGCATGGCTTGGCGGCGCTGGGCCTCGACGGCGGGCGGCAGCTCCTCGTAGAGCTGGTCGAACATCGCCTCGACGGGCATCCCCGCCGTGGCCAGGTACTCCTCGGCGGCTCGGTCGATCTCGGCGGCGCACTCGGCGAGCAGGCCCTCTTCGTCCTCTTTGGTCCACGCGCCGGCGGCGACCAGGTAGGAGCGGATGCGCCCGATGGGCTCGTTGGCCCACGCGCGGCTGACCTCGGCGTCCTCGCGGTAGCGGCGGGCGTCGTCGACGGTAGTGTGGTCGCCCAGCCGGTAGGTGATCGCCTCGACGAGCGTCGGCCCCTCACCGGTGCGCGCGCGCTCCACGGCCTGCGAGACGACATCCGCGACGGCGACCACGTCGTTGCCGTCGACCTGGACGCCCGGGAAGCCCGCGGCCACGGCCTTCTGCGCCAGGGTCGGCGCGCCGGACTGGATCGCCCGCGGCGCCGAGATCGCCCACTGGTTGTTGACGATCACGACCACGAGCGGCAGCCACATGGAGCCCGCCACGTTGATCGCCTCGTAGAACGCGCCCTTGGACGTCGCCCCGTCGCCGATCGTGCAGACCGCGACGCGCGGCTCGCGTCGGATCTGCATCGCCAACGCCACCCCGGCGGCGTGCGGGGGGTGCTCGCCCACGGTGATGGAGATCGGGAAGTCCCGGCGCGGACCCGAGTAGTCGCTGCCGCGCTCGTCGCCGCCCCAGTACATCAGCAGCTCATACGGGGTGACGCCGCGGCCGAGCTGCGCCCCGGTGTCGCGATAGGCCGGCACGAGCACGTCGACGTCCTGCATCGCCTGCGCGATTCCGGCGCCGACGGCTTCCTGCCCGAGCCCCGACGGGTAGGTCCCGAGCCGCCCCGTGCGGTGCAACGCGATCGCCCGCGCGTCGAACGTCCGGGTACGCACCATCGCCCGGTAGAGCGGGATCACCCCTGCGGGGTCGCGTGCGAAATCCGGTAGATCACCCTCAACGCCCCCGTCGGGGGCGATGATCCTGGTGTACGGGATGTCGAAGGGGGCAACGGTCGCCATCGAGACCCCGGAACCGTACACCCTCGGTGCGGAGGGCAACGAGCGTCGCGGTGCCGCGCAGTCTCACCACGAGCCGGACGAGCATCACTGACGGCGACGGAGCGGACGTCCAGGGCCATGGGCAGTAGCATCACCTCATGCGAGAGTTCCCGACCGTCTTGGACCTCGTTGGCGACACGCCGATCGTGCGGCTTCCGGCGTTGCAGCCGGCGGGCGGGGCGCGGCTCCTCGCCAAGCTCGAGTACATGAACCCCGGCGGGTCGATCAAGGACCGGATCGGGCTTCCCATGATCGAGCAGGCTGAGCGCGACGGGCTACTGAAGCCCGGGGGCGTGATCGTCGAGCCGACCTCCGGCAACACCGGCGTGGGGCTGGCGATGGTCGCGGCCCAGCGCGGATACCGGTGCATCTTCGTGATGCCGGACAAGATGTCCCAGGAGAAGATCTCGCTGCTGCGGGCGTTCGGGGCCGAGGTCGTGGTGTGTCCGACCAACGTCGAGCCCGAGGATCCGATGAGCTACTACTCCCAGTCCAAGCGGCTGGCCGACGAGACCCCGGGCGCGTTCCACCCCAACCAGTACCACAACCAGGCCAACCCGGCTGCCCACTACACCTCCACCGGGCCCGAGATCTGGCGGCAGATGGGCGACGACCTGGACGTGGTGGTGCTGGGCGTCGGCACCGGCGGGACCGCCACAGGCGTGGGCCGCTACCTCAAGGAGCAGAAGCCCGCCATCCAGATGATCGGAGCGGACCCCGAGGGCTCGATCTTCTCCTCGGACGTGGTGACGCCGTACCTGGTGGAGGGCGTCGGCGAGGACTTCTGGCCGACCACGTTCGACCCGACGATCATCGACCGGTGGATCCCCGTCGCCGACCGTGATGCATTCGCGGCCGCCCGCCTGATGTCGCGCAAGGAGGGCATCCTGGTCGGCGGCTCCGCAGGGCTCGCCCTGCACGCCGCGATCCAGGTGGCGGGCGAGCTCGCGCCCGACCGGACCGTCCTGGTGATCCTCCCCGACGGCGGGCGCCCGTATCTCTCCAAGGTGTTCAGCGACGAGTGGCTGCGCGAGCACGGCATGCTGGACCGGCCCGCGCCGACGGCGACGGTCGCTCAGCTCCTGCGGGCCAAGAAGCTGGAGGCTCCCGACATCCCGAGCGTCGTCTCGGTCGCGGCCGACCAAAAGGTGGGGGAGGCCATCGAGCTCCTTCAGCGCTACGGCATCTCGCAGATCCCGGTGATGGCGAACGGCGACTGCTTCCCGTGCTCGCTCGACCAGATCCTGGGCTCGGTGTTGGAGCGCGAGCTCCTTGACCGCGTGTTCCGCGAGGGGCCGGAAGCCCTGCAGCTTCCGGTGACCGAGGCCATGGCGGCGCCGCTTCGCGTGATCCGCTCCGACCAGCAGATCGAGGAGATCTACGGCGACCTGCAGGCCCAGCCCGCGGTCGTGGTGGCCGACGGAGGCACCGCCGCCGGCGTGCTGACACGCACGGACCTGCTCGAGTTCCTGGCCCACCGCCGATGAGCGACGCGGACATGGAGTTCGAGACCCGCGCCATCCACGCCGGGCAGGAGCCCGACGTGCAGACCGGCTCGGTCAACGTCCCCGTCTACCAGACCTCCACCTACGCGCAGGACGGCGTCGGCGCGATGCGCGGCGGCCACGACTACGCCCGGACCGTCAACCCCACGCGCACCGCGCTCGAAGCCTGCCTGGCATCGCTCGAGGAGGCCACGCACGGCGTGTGCTTCGCCTCGGGCATGGGCGCCATCAGCGCGGTCATGGAGCTGATTCCCCCCGGCGGGCGCACCGTTGCGATCAACGACGTGTACGGGGGCACGTACCGCCTGTTCTCGAAGATCCTGGAGCCCAAGGGCTACGTGTTCGTCTACTCGGACCTGGCCGACCCGGTCGTGGCCGCCGAGGCCCTGTCGGAGCCCACGGACCTGGTCTGGATCGAGACGCCCTCCAACCCGTTGCTGTAGGTCGTCGACATCCGCGTGATCGCGGCGATGGCGACGGCCGCGGGCGCGATGCTCGTGGTCGACAATACGTTCGCGAGCCCGTACCTGCAGCAGCCGCTCGTGTTGGGCGCCGACCTGGTCGTGCACTCCACCACCAAGTACATCGGCGGCCACTCCGACGTCGTGGGCGGGTTCGTCGGCACCCGTGACGCCGCGGTGGCCGAGCGCCTGCACTTCGTGCAAAACGGCATGGGTGCGGTGCCCGGGCCGCTCGACTGCTTCCTGACCCTGCGGGGCGTCAAGACGCTGGCCGTGCGCATGGACCGCCACTGCGAGAATGCGCGCCAGATCGTGGAGCACCTCATCACCCACCCCGCGGTGCGCGAGGTCTTCTACCCGGGGCTTCCCAACCACGAAAGCCACGAGGCCGCCGCGCGGCAGATGTCGGACTTCGGGGGGATGATCTCGTTCCGCGTCCACGGCGGGCGCGACGGCGCCCATGCCGCGCTGACCGGGGCGACCGGCATCTGGACGCTCGGCGAGAGCCTGGGCGGGGTCGAGAGCCTGGTCGAGCACCCCGGCGCCATGACCCATGCGTCGCTCGCGGGCTCGGGCTTCGAGGTTCCCGACGACCTGATCCGCCTGTCGGTCGGCATCGAGCACGTGGACGACCTGTTGCGCGACCTGGGCGCGATGCTCGACCGGGCCGAGCGCCACCTGGGCGCGGCACGGGGCGCGTGAGCGACGAGAGGATCGAGCTCGACGACGATCCCGCGCGGATCGACCTGGACGTGGTCTGGCGGTACCTGGCCGACTGGTCCTACTGGGGCAGGGGGCGAAGCCGGGAGTTCGTGGCGCAGACGATCGAGCGGTCATACCGCGTCGTCGGGGTGTACCTGGGCACTGCTCAGGTGGGGTTCGCCCGGGTCGTCTCGGACGGGTTGACCGTGGCCTACCTGTGCGACGTGTTCGTGTTGCCGGCGTTCCAGGGGCGCGGGCTCGGCACCAGGCTCGTCCGCGAGGCCGTCGACGGGGCCGACCTCGCCGGGCTCAAGTGGATCCTCCACACCGAGGACGCCCACGACCTGTACCGCACGCTCGGCTTCGCCGAGCCGGACCGGCGGGCGATGGAGCGGCGGCTGAGCTGAGCCCCGCGCTCGGGCGGTACCCTGGCGGTGTGGACGGTCACGCTCACGGACACCATCACCACGGGCACGGGCACGGCGATGCGAGTCGCCGGCGCGTGGCGATCGTCCTCGGCCTGATCCTGGCGTTCCTCGTCGTCGAGGTCGTGGCCGGGATCCTGGCGTCGTCGGTGGCGCTCCTGGCCGACGCGGGGCACATGACGGTCGACGCGGTCGCGCTCGGGTTGACGCTCGTGGCACTGCGGCTGGCGGAGCGGCCCGCGGGCGGTGTGATGACGTTCGGGCTGCGCCGCGTCGAGATCCTCTCCGCCCAGGCCAACGGCGTGACGCTGCTGGTACTCACCGGGCTCGTGGTCTACGAGGGCGTGCAGCGGTTGATCACGCCGTCCGACGTCGCGGGCGCCTCGGTGCTGGTCGTCGCGGCGATCGGGGCGGTCGTCAACCTCGCGGCGCTGTGGCTCCTGCACGGGGCGGACCGGCGCAGCCTCAACATCGAGGGCAGCTACCAGCACGTGCTGATGGACCTCCTCGGGTCGATCGCGGCGATGATCGGCGGCGCCGTGATCCTGACGACCGGCGCGGACCGCGCTGACGCGATCGCGGCGCTCGCCGTGGCCGCGTTGATGCTGCGCTCGGCGTGGGGCCTGCTGCGCGCCACCGGCCGCGTGCTCCTGGAGGCGGCGCCCGCGGGGCTCGACCCTGACGAGATCGGACGTGTCATGGCCGCGCACCCGGGCGTCGCCGAGGTCCACGACCTGCACGTCTGGGAGGTCACGTCCGGCTTTCCCGCCCTGTCGGCCCACGTCGTCGTCGACCGGGCCGAGGACTGTCACCAACGCACCCGGGAGCTGGAGCGCCTGCTGGACGAGCGCTTCGCCATCCATCACACCACGCTGCAGACCGAGCACGCCGCCGAGCGCATCTACACGATCGAGCCGAAGGTGCCGTAGGGAAGGCCCGCGCATCGGCTGGTGTCGGCTGAGCGCGATCGCACGCATGTAGCCTTCTGCGTCGTGAGCGTCTCCGACCAGTCACCGGTGCGCGTCGGCCTGCTCGGGATCGGCACCGTCGGGGGCGGGACGTATGCGGTCCTGACCCGAAACCAGGAGGAGATCACCCGCCGCGTCGGGCGGCCGATCGTGATCACCCGGGTGGCGGACCTGGACTTGGAGCTCGCCCGGCGGCTGACCGGGCCCGAGGTCGACGTCACCGACGACGCGTCGTCGGTCGTGAGCGACCCCGACATCGACATCGTCGTCGAGCTGATCGGCGGCTACGGCATCGCCCGGACGCTGACCCTGGAGGCGATCGCCAACGGCAAGCACGTGGTCACGGCCAACAAGGCGCTCCTCGCGGTCCACGGCAACGAGATCTTCCTGGCGGCGCAGGACAACGACGTGATGCTGGCGTTCGAGGCGGCGGTCGGCGGCGGCATCCCGATCATCAAGGCGCTGCGCGAGGGGCTGGTGGCCAATCGCATCGAGTGGATCGCCGGGATCATCAACGGCACCACCAACTTCATCCTCTCGGAGATGCGAAGCCGCGGCGTGGACTTCGCCTCGGCCCTGGCCGACGCCCAGGCCAACGGCTACGCCGAGGCCGATCCCACGTTCGACATCGAGGGCATCGACGCCGCGCACAAGCTGGCGCTCATGTCGGCGATGGCGTTCGGCGTGCCGGTGCGGTTCGATCAGGCGCACGTCGAGGGCATCACGAAGATCCAGCCGACCGACATCCGCTACGCGGAGGAGCTCGGTTACCGCGTCAAGCTGCTCGGCATCACCCGCAGGCGGCCCGAGGGGGTGCAGCTACGCGTCCACCCGACGCTGATCCCCGCGACGCGGCTGATCGCGAACGGCGAGGGCGTGATGAACGCCGTGCTCGTCCAGGGCGACGCCGTGGGCCCCACGCTCTACTACGG
>JBKKDD010000311.1:0-15679 GCA_046708705.1 Miltoncostaeaceae bacterium
CGTCACGCGCGCCTCGCCGGCACGACGCCGCAACGCCGACCGGGGCGGCCGTTCGACACGCTCGGCGGGGTGCACATGTCCGCAAGTGTACGGCTGCGTCGGGCGGGTGGCGCCTGTACCCTTGTCACGTTCGGCTGATCAGGCGCGACACGACGACAGCGAGGTTGGTGGATGAAGCGGCTCCCGGCGTGGATGATCGGAATGTTGGTCCTGCTGACCGCCCTGTTGCTGTGGGTCGGCATCGACGAGCGACACCACATCGGCCCGGTGCCGATCGTGCTCGGCGTGATCTGGGTGCTGTTCATCCTGGCCACGGCGCCCAAGATCTTCAGCCGGGACGATCACTGACCGGCGCGACGGCATCGACGACGGTGCCCGCGGCCAGGTCGTGCCAGGTCCGGCGTGAGGGATTGCGGAAGTACCAGAGGTAGCTGACCGGCAGCACGCCGCCGACCAGGTACTTGACGATCCAGCGCAGCCCGGCACGGGGCAACCCGAGCCGGTGGTCGTCGCGAAGGGAGACGACACGGATGCCGACCAGGCGCTTGCCGGGGGTCATCCCGCTGCGCCCCTCGGGCAGCACGCTCCACAGGATGCCCGTGATCAGGAACGCGGCGAAGCCGATGATGACCGAGCCGCCGGCGCGCGCCGCCACGTAGGGCACCAGCGCGTGCGGGACGGCGTCGACCACCCAGGCCGCCGCGCGCGTCCCGAACGGCGCGAAATTCCGTGACACCCCGGTCACCGTGTCAGGAGCCGCCGAAGGCCGGTGGGCGCCGCTCGCGCGTGGCGGCGAGTCCCTCCACCAGATCGGCCGACCCGAATGCCCGGACGCGCCACTGCTGCGCCTTGGCGTCGGCGGCGTCGTCATCGGCCACCGCGCGCAGTACCACGCGCATCCCCTCGACGGCCAGCGGCGAGTTGGCCGCGACGGCGCTCGCCATCCGTCGGGCAAGCGGCAGCACCTCCTCGGCGCCGACCACGTGGTTGACCAGGCCCATGTCCAGGGCGTGGCGGGCGTCGAAGGCGCGGCCGGTCAGGAAGAGCTCGCGGGTGCGGGCCACGCCGATCTCGGCGACGAAGCGACGCATCCCCTCGGCGGTGTAGACCAGGCCGATGCGCGCAGGTGGCATCGCGAAGCGCGCGCCCTCGCGCGCGACCCGCCAGTCGCACGCCATCGCGAGCTCCAGCCCGCCGCCGATCGCGTCCCCGTTGATGGCGGCGATGACCGGGAACGACGCCTTGGTCACGGCGAGGGCCGCCGCCTGCAGACCGTGCTCGATGCGCTTGATGCGCTCGATCCATTCCCGCGCGGGATCCGTGCCGAGCTCGGCTCCGCTCGAGAAGTGACGGTCGCCGTCGCCGGTCAGGACCGCGGCGCGAACCCCGCGCGCCTCGGGTCCCTGCAGCGCCCGTGCGAGCTGGTCGAGCATCCGCTCGGTCAGCGCGTTGGCCCGTCCCTCGTGGACCAGGCGCAGGGTCAGCACGTCTCCGTCGACGGCGGACTCGACCCGATCCGGGAGCGGCGGCAGGGATTCCGTCGTCACGGACGGCATCTTGCCGGTTTCGGCGGGCGACGTCTACGCGACGGGCAGGGTAAACGTGATCCGCGCGCCCCCGCCCGGGCGGTTCTCCGCCCAGATCCGCCCCCCCTGGGCCTCGACCAGGCCGCGGGCGATGGCCAGGCCCAAACCCGCGCCGGCCTGACCGCGCGTACGCGCCCGATCCCCGCGCCAGAACCGCTCGAACGCCCGCTGCAGCGACTCGGCCGTGAAGCCCGAGCCCGTGTCCTCGACCGCCACCACGACCTCGGCCGCGTCATGCTCGACGCGCACGGCGACCGATCCGTCCGACGGGGTGTGGCGCAGGGCGTTGGTGACGAGGTTGAAGAGCACCCGCGAGACGCTGTCGGGGGCGCAGCGCGCCGACGGGGTGCCCGGCACGATCTGCGCGCCGAGCGTGACCTTGCGCGAGCCGGCCTCGGCCTGCAGCGCGCGCAGGCACAGGTCGACGAGCCCGCCGAGCGACGCCTCGCGGATCTCGAGGGTCAGATCGCCAGCATCGATCCGGGCCAGCTCGAACAGGTCGTCGACGAGGGTTCCCAACAGGCGCGTCTGCTCACGCAGCTCCGGCAGGTAGCGCTCGGCGGGCACGAGCCCGTCCTCGACAGCCTCGATCATCGCCTGCATTGCGGCGATCGGGGTGCGCAGGTCGTGACTGGCCCATGCGCCGAGCTCGCGCCGCGCATCGAAGAGCCGCTCGATGTGCTCGGCCATCGCGTTGAACGAGGTCGCGAGCTCCGCAAGCTCCGCGGCGCCGTCCCGGGGGGCGCGCGCGCTCAGATCCCCGGCCGCAAGTGACGCGGACGCCTCTCGCAGGTGCTCGATCGGGGCCCTGATCCACCGGACGACCAGGAATGCGGCGGCCAACGCGGCGGCGGCGCCCGCGACGACGGCCACCAGCACGGTCAGGTCGTGCTCGGACTCGAACATCACCGCCCCCGAGAGCAGGACGGCGCCCAGCGGGAGCACGACCGCGAGGATCGCGAGCCCAGCGAGCTGCCAGCGCAGGGTGGGCAGCCGCCGCAACCCCAGGGCCCCGGCCACGCCGACCACCAGGGTCGCCCCGCCGACCAGGAGCGCGGAGCCGATCACGGCGTGAACCGGTAGCCGACGCCCCAGACGGTCTCCAGGTGATCGGGGTGGGAGGGGTCGTCCTCGACCTTCTCGCGCAAGCGTCGCATGTGGACCGTGACCGTGCCGGTGTCCAGGGCGGCCTCGTACCCCCACACCCGGGACATCAGGTGGTCGCGGCTGAACACGCGCTTGGGGTTCTGGGCCAGAAACCACAGCAGGTCGAACTCGCGCGCCGTCAACCGGAGCGGGATCCCGTCCTTGCTGGCCTCGCGCGTCCCGGCGTCGATCGCGATGCGGTCGAACACCAGGCGCTCGTCGCGTGAGGGGCGCGCGCCCGTGCGCTTGAGCACATTGCGGGCCCGTACCGCGAGCTCGCGGGGCGAGAACGGCTTGACGACGTAGTCGTCGGCGCCGAGCTCGAGCCCGACGATCCGGTCGGTCTCCTCGCCCCGGGCGGTCAGCAGGATGACCGGCGTGTCCGACTGCGCGCGGATCCACCGGCAGACCTCGAGCCCGTCGATCCCGGGGAGCATCACGTCCAGCACGACCAGGTCAGGACTGTGTTTCTGCACGAGCCGGCGCGCGGTCTCGCCATCGCCGCACTCGACGACCCGGTACCCCTCGCGCGCGAGGTACCGCACGACGACCTCGCGGATGAGCGGCTCGTCGTCGACGACCAGGATCGTGCGCACGAGCGCATTCAACCCGATCTCCGCGGGGGACAGGAACGTGATGGCCATCGGAGGGAAGCTTGACCCACCCAGGTTGCGCGGATGTTCGCAACTCCTTACGCGGCGCTTAAAAGTCAGCCGCGTGACCGCGACCCGCACGGTCAATGGGCGCTCCCGGTCCCGTAGGATCGCCGGATGGCATACCGCGTGCTTCCCGCATCCGAGGCGTTCTGGCGCCCATCGAATCAGATGGGGGTCGACAACACCGACCTGGCCAAGCAGCTCGACGCCCAGACCCTCGGCGCCAGGTACTGGCGGCTGCGGCCCGGCCAGGCCTCGACCAGGCACCGTCACCGGACGCAGACCGAGCTCTACGTGGTGGTCGAGGGGACCGGGCGGATGCGGATCGACGACGAGGTCGTGACGCTCGAGCCGGGCTCGACCGCGCTCGTGGAGCCCGAGCATGTCAGACAGGTCTTCAACGACAGCGACCGCGACGTCCTATGGCTCGTCGTCGGGGCGCCGCCCGAGCCCGCGAACACGCTCGAGATGACCCCGGAGGACCTCGCATTCCTCTACCCCGACGGACCGAAGGCCATGCCGGCCGAGCTCGGCGGAAAGGAGTCGCCGTGAGCGACGACCTCAGCGTCACGCGGCTCGACCTGAACCCACCCGACCGGTTCCAGAGTCTCCGCCGCGAGCTCGGCGTCTCGACGTTCGGGCTGAACCTGATCGTGCTGCGGCCGGGGCAGCGCGGGCGGATCCACACCCACGAGCGCCAGGAGG
The DNA here is from genome assembly GCA_046708705.1 of Miltoncostaeaceae bacterium. Classification (GTDB taxonomy): domain Bacteria; phylum Actinomycetota; class Thermoleophilia; order Miltoncostaeales; family Miltoncostaeaceae; genus CALMEC01. The sequence continues at coordinate 4,094 of JBKKDD010000311.1, forward strand.
AGGTGTTCCTGGTGATCGCGGGCCGGTTGAGCGTCCTGACCGGCGCGGAGGAGCGCGACCTGGAGCAGGGTGAGCTCATCCGGATCGCCCCCCATGTGCGGCGGCAGCTCGTCAACCGCGGTCCCGACGACGTCGCGGTGCTGGCGATGGGCTCGGCCAACCCGCACGAGGGTCGCGACGGTCGTGCTTACGACACCTGGGAGGACACGGACGGCCGCGCGCCGCAGGACGTCCCGCTGCCCGGGGACCTCCCGGCCGGCGAGCGCCGCGTCAGTCCTTGAGCGTGAACGTGATGAGCCCGGTCCGGCAGGTGCGGATCAGCGCTCCCACCGCGTCCGTCTCGGTGTAGGTCACCCGGATCGTTCCCGCCATGCGCGTGCCGCGGTCGAGGAACCGCCCCGTCATCTTGTAGCTGGAGTCCTCGATGATCCCGGTCTCGGTACGCGGAAACGGCCCGGCCCGGTACCTGCCGCCCCAGCGGCCCAGGCGGTTGACCGCGAACTGCTGGGGGGTGGTCCGGTCGCTCGCGCGCTTGCTTGTCGCCGTCGCGGGGGTCGCCGCCGGGCCCATGACGCAGGTCGCCTGCCAGTCCCACACCACGCGCGCGACCCGCGCGCGCCGCGACGTGACCTCGACCACGATCGGCCGGTCCTGGCTGCTGAGCCCGCCGAAGCGTTCCTCCCCTACGACGTGACCGTGCCTTGGTGGAACACGGCCCGCCAACCGTCCGGGCCGAGCTCCCAGATCGAGCTTCGCAACGAGCGCTGGGGTCCCCCGCCGATCCCGTCGTAGCTGGACTCGCAGACGTACGTCGCAAGGACCACTCCGGTCCCGAGGAGCCGGATGCCGAACGCGGTGACACGGTGATGCATGCGGGGGGACCTGACGACGGCGTCGATCACGGTGCGCTTGTCGTAGCACGCGCCCGACGCGCCGAACTCCACGAAGTCAGGTGCGAGCAACCGCTCGAGATCGCCGCGCGGATCCTGACGGACGTCCGGATCGAGCAGACGTCCCTCCAACGCCCTGATCTCCTGCTCGACGGCGTCATTGCTGGACATCTCCTCACGCCTTCCGTGCCGGATCCACCAGGGTCACGTCGCCGCCCTACGCGCCCAGGTGGGCCAGGTCCAGGACGCGCGCGATGAAGTCGTCGAAGCTCATGCCCGCGGCATCGACCGCCCGGGGGAGTGCGCTCGTGTCGGTCAGACCCGGGATCGTGTTGAGCTCGAGCACCCAGATCTTGCCGTCGGCGTCCAGGATCGTGTCGACGCGCGCGAAGCCGCGGCACCCCAACGCGGTGTAGCAGTCGAGCGCCACCTGGATCACGGCGTCGGTCACGTCGCCCGGCAGGTCGGCCGGGGCCCGCAGGTCGGTGGCGCCCGGGGTGTAGCGCGACTCGAAGTCGTAGAACTCGCGACCCAGCGGAATGGTCTCGACGATCGGAAGTGCCTGCACATCGCCGTTTCCCACCACGCTCACCGCCAGCTCGCGACCCGCGATGTAGCGCTCCATGAGCAGCAGGTCGTCGTAGGCGAGGGCGGCCATCAGCGCCGCGGGGACCTCGCCGGGCTCGTGCGCGAGCCGGATGCCGAGCGCCGAGCCGCCGCGCGCGGGCTTGACCACCAGCGGCAGGCCGAGCCGCGACTCGATCTCGCCCAGGGCGTCGGCGGCGCCGAGCTCCCGAAAGGCGGCCTGGCTGAACGCATAGGAGGCGGGGGTGGGGATGTTGCCGGCGGCGAACAGCGCCTTGGCCACGACCTTGTCCCAGGCGCGCTCGCAGGCCGAGACGCCCGAGCCCGTGTACGGGATGCCCAGGATCTCCAGGAGCTCCTGGACCGTGCCGTCCTCGCCGCCCTGGCCGTGCATCGCGACGAACACGGCGTCGGGACGCTCGGCCCGCAGCGTGCGCACCAAGTCGCGGTCGGCATCCAGCGGGATGACGTCGTGGTCGAGCCGCAGCAGCGCCGCCTCGACGTTCGCGCCGCTTCGCAGGCTGACCTCGCGCTCGAACGATCGCCCCCCCTTGAGCACCGCAACCCTCATCTGCCGCCCCCGATGCCCTCGAAGAGATCCGTCAGCTCACGTACGACGTTGCCGATACGGGCGATGCCCTCGCTGATGACCGCCGGGGGCATGGCCGAGTAGTTGAGGCGCATCGAGTTTCGCCCCGAGCCGTCCAGGAACGCCGCGCCTCCGGGCACGAACGCCACCTTCTGCTCGTCGAGGGACTTGGCGAGCAGGTCCTGCGTGTCGATGAAGTCCGGCAGCGTCGCCCAGACGAACAAGCCCCCGCGCGGTCGCGTCCATGTGGCCGAGGCCGGGAACTCCTCCTCCAGGGCGGTCAGCATCGCGTCGCGCCGCTCGCGGTAGATCCCGTTGACCCGGGTGACGTGCTCGCGCCAGTCGTGACGGCGCAGGTACTCCAGGACGAACCGCTGGCTCAGCGTGCCCGAGCACAGGTCCTCGCTCTGCTTGCCGTGGTTCATCTTGCGCAGCACCGGCGTCGGCGCGGCGACCCAGCCCACGCGCATACCCGGCGCCAGGATCTTGGAGAACGTCGAGACGTAGACGACCCAGCCGCGGCCCTCGTCCAGCTCGTAGAGGGACGGCAGAGGCTCGCCGTCGAAGCGCACCTGTCCGTACGGGTTGTCCTCCAGCACCATCAGCTCGCGCCGGTGTGCGATCTCGACCAACCGCTCGCGCCGCTCGCCCGAAAGCGTCACGCCCTTGGGGTTCTGGAAGTTCGGGATCGTGTAGATCAGCTTGACGCGCTTGCCGGCCGCGGCGAGCCGGTCGAGCGCCGGCTCGAGCAGGTCGACCTGCAGGCCGTCGTCGTCCATCGGGATGTGCACGACCTCGGCCTGGTAGGAGGTCAGGCACGGGACCGCGCCGGGGTAGGTCGGGCCCTCGGTGATGACGACGTCGCCGGGATCCACGAACGTCCGGATCGTCAAGTCGATGCCCTGCTGGCCGCCGCTCGTGATCATGATCTGGTCGGCGGTCGCGGTCGCGCGCTCGTGGGCCATGATCGCGACGATCCGCTCGCGCAGCTCCCGCAACCCCTCGGTGGGGCCGTACTGCAGGGCCGAGGTCAGGTGCTCGGCCCCGACCGCCTGCATGACCTCGGCGAACACCTCCGGCGGGAACGAGGAGGTATCCGGGAACCCGCCCGCGAGCGAGATCACGTCGGGGCGCTCGGCCAGCGACATCAGGTCGCGCATCGCCGACGAGCGGATGGCGGTCGCCCGGGCCGCGAAGCGCGCGTCATAGCGCTCGGCGTCGGTCGGCGTCACCTGGCTGTGTGTCTGGCGTGCGTGGTCTGTCGCCACGGTCGTCTCCTGCTGCGGCGGGATCGCCAAGTCTAGGGGCATCGCGCTCAATTGCCGCGTCGCGCTGTGGGGGTGCGATGCACGGGGTGCTGGTAGGATCGGGGTTTGTGGCTACCCACGACGTTCCGCCCGCTCGCCGCGGTCGCTCCCGGGTCCTGGCCCTGCCCGATCTGCGGCGCACCCGTCCGGAGGATTGGGCCCAGCTCGTGCGGTTCTGCGTCGTCGGGGCGTCGGGCTATGTGGTCAACCTCGCGGTCTTCTCGGTGATGTTCGAGGGTGTGGGCGCGCACTACCGTATCGCCGCCGTCTGCGCATTCTGCGTGGCGTGGTCCACGAACTTCGTGCTCAACAAGCACTGGACCTTTCGCCGTCACAACCTGTCGACCCTGCAACAGGGGACCCGGAATCTCGCGGTGAGCCTGTTCGGCCTCGCGCTGAGCCTCGTGTTCCTCGAGATCCTGGTGCAGGTCGGAATGCCGGAGATCCCGGCCCAGGCGATCGCGATCGCCGCGGTGACGCCGGTGAGCTTCCTGATCAACCGTCGCTGGTCCTTCAGGTAAGGGCATGATCCGGCCGGTTCGCCGCGCCGCGCTGCTGCTCGCGCTGACGCTCGCGGGCAGCGGGACCGCGGCGGGGGCGGCGGCACAGACGCCCGCGCAGGCGCTGGGACCGGAGGCCTCGCCCCCGGTCATCGCGCCCCCGACGCCGTCGCCACCCCGTCAAGCCCTGACGTCGGCCAGGGCCGAACGGATCGCGCGCGCCTCTGAGCGGCTCAACGACTGGCTGGCCGACCACCCGATCGCACGGACGTCCCAGGTGCGCGACGTCAAGACCAACCTCTGGACGGTCTCGTTCATCGACGCCGCCGAGAAGGTGCAGGCCGAGGTCCTGGTCGACGATGCGCTGGCGGTCATCACCGAGACCCGCACCGGTCCGCAGGTGGCCTGGCAGATGGCCCGGGGCTACCCGGGGGCGTTCGGTCGGGCCGTGACCGAGCCGCAGATCTGGATCCCCCTGTTCGCGCTCTTCCTGCTGCCGCTGCTTGCCTGGCGGCGGCTCGTCGGGTGGCGCACGCTCGACCTGCTGGCCCTGTGCGCGTTCGGCGTGTCGCTCGTATGGTTCAACCGCGGCGAGATCTTCACGTCGGTGCCGCTCGCCTATCCGCCGATGGCGTACTTGGCGGCGCGCCTCGCCTGGATCGGCCTGCGCGGCTCGCGGCCCGCCCGGTCGACCGACGATGACGGCGTCGAGACTCAGGCCGAGCCGGGTCCGCGCCGACCGCGCCTGGCGTCGTGGTGTCCCACCTGGCTCCTGGTCACGCTGCTCTTGGTCGCGGTGGGGCTTCGCCTGGGGCTCAACGCGTTCGACAGCAACGTGGTGGACGTGGGGTACGCGGGGGTGATCGGCGCCGACCGGATCGCCCATGGGCAGACCCCGTACGGCACCTTCCCGGACGACTGCGGGCAGTGCGACACCTACGGGCCGCTCGCCTACCTGACCTACGTGCCGTTCGAGTGGGCCATGCCGTGGACCGGCAAATGGAACGACCTGCCCGCCGCCCACGGCGCCGCCGTGATGTTCGACCTGATCGCGCTGCTCGGCATGATCGTCCTCGGCTGGCGGCTGGGCGGGCGGCGGCTGGGTGCGGGGCTCGGCCTGGCCTGGGCGGCGTTTCCGTTCACCGCCTACGCCCTCGAGAGCAACTCCAACGACTCCCTGGTCGCGGCGTGCCTGGTCTGGGGACTGGTGCTTGCTCACCGACCAGTTGCCAGGGGCGCCGCGATCGGCCTGGCGGTGATGAGCAAGTTCAGCCCGGTGCTTCTGCTCGTGCTCTGGGCGCGGCACCCGTTCCCCCGCGCCGCGTCGCCCAGGCGACGTCTCGGTGCCTACGTGACGGGCGTCGGCCTCGCGCTCGCTGCGACCGGCTGGGTGCTGGTCCTGGACGGCGACGACGGGGTGCGGGCCTTCTGGTCGCGGACGCTCGGGTACCAACTCGACCGCGAGTCGCCGTTCTCGATCTGGGGTCAGTACGAGTGGCTGCGTCCGGTGCAGATCGGGCTGAGCGCCGTGGTCGTCCTGTTCGCGCTCGTCGTCGCGCGCCGGCCGCGACGAATGGACCTCCGGGCGTTCGCGGCGCTGTCGGGGGCGCTGCTGATCGGCATGCAGATGACCGTCACCCACTGGTTCTACCTCTACATCCCGTGGTTCCTGCCGTTCGCGCTGCTGGCGTTGGTGCCGGAGTGGCCCGCGCCGCGCCCGGTCGCGCGCCCGGTCACCCCGGTCCCCGAGCCGGACCCCGAGCCGCATCCCCTGCCGGCCGGCGCGACCACGTGATCCGGTCGCGATCGGCGGTCGCGGTCACGGCGCTGGCGGTGGCCGTCTGGGTGCTCGCCGCGAACGTCGACCTGTACCCGCACCAGCACCTGACCGACCTGCCGGTGTACCGGGAGGACGCGCGACGGATCACCGACGGCGCGATCCCCTACCGCGACTTCGACTTCGAGTACCCGCCGCTCGCCGCCGTGCTGATGACCCTGGCCCGGATCCTGCCGCTGCCGTTCGCGACGGGGTTCTCGCTGCTGATGCTGATCGCGCTGTGCGCGACCGCGCTCGGCGTGATCGCCACCGCGCGGGCGCTCGGGATGAGCCGCCGGCGGCAGATCGGCGCGGGAGGCGTGGTGGCGCTCGTGCCCCTGCTGCTCGGCGACTTCGTCGCGACGCGCTTCGACCTGGCCGTGGCGGCATTCCTGGCGTGGACGCTCTGGGCAGCCGTGGCCCTGCGCTGGCGGACGATGTGGGCGCTCCTGGCGGTCGCGATCGCGCTCAAGCTGACCCCGATCGTCCTGGTGCCGCTGCTGGCCGTCTGGCACTGCAGGCACCGTGGACGCGGTCCGGCGCTCACGGGCGCCGGTCTGGCGGCGGTGGGGGTGGTCGGGACGTTCCTGCCGTTCCTGGTCCTGTCGCCCGCCGGGGTGTGGCGGATGATCAGCTACCACCTGGACCGGCCGCTGCAGATCGAGTCGCTCGGATCGGCCTACCTGCTGGGCCTCCACGCGCTCGCCGACATCGGGTTGCGCGTCGAGACCTCGTTCGGCAGCCAGAACCTGATCGGCGACGGGCCGGTGGCGATCGCCGCCATCTCAGGCGGTCTCGCGGTGCTGGGGGTGGCCGCGGTCTGCGCCACCGCGGCCGTCCTCCTGCGTCGCGTGACCGCAGGACCGGACGCCGCCCGCCTGCTCGTCACCGCCGCCGCCGCGACCCTGGCGGTCCTGGTCGCCACGTCCAAGGTGCTCTCGCCGCAGTTCCTGCTGTGGCTCGTCCCCGTGGCCCTCCTGGCCACCGGCCGCTACGGCCGCCTGGCGTTCGCCACGCTCGTCGCGCTCCTGATCTCCACCCAGCTCTACTTCCCGGTGCGCTACTGGGATCTGGTCGCCCTGGAGACCGGCCCGATCGCGCTCCTGGTCATCCGCGACTCGCTCCTGCTCGTGCTCGTCGCCGCCACCTGGCCGCGACCAGCGGACTACCCGCCCGAGACGCTGAACGCGGCGATCGAGGTCGCCAGGCCGTCCGCGCCGGCCTCGACGACGGCGCCCTGAACCAGCACCTCGCCGTCGGAGGGCTCGAAGCGGCCGCCGACGCCTGACAGGAACCGGCGCAGCACGATGTCGGCACGCACGCCGATCACGCCGTCGTGCGGGCCGGTCATGCCCAGGTCGGTCATGTAGGCGGTGCCGCCCGCCAGCACGCGCGCGTCGGCGGTCTGGACGTGGGTGTGCGTGCCGATGACGGCGGTGACGCGACCGTCCAGGTGGCGGGCCAGCGCGACCTTCTCGCTGGTGGCCTCGGCGTGGATATCGACCAGGATGTACCTGGTCTCGCGGCGGGCGCGATCGACGAGGGCGTCGACGACCGCGAACGGGCTGTGCGCCGCGTCCATGAACACGGCGCCCACCAGGTTGACGACCGCGACGCGAAAGCCGCCCGCCACGTCCAGCACCACGTAGCCGCGCCCCGGCGCACGCGCCGCAAGATTGTCCGGGCGCAGCACGCGCGGGTCGGACTCGAGCAGCGGGAACAGGTCGGTCTGGCGCAGCGTGTGGTTGCCGCCGGTCAGCACGTCCACGCCGGCGTCCAGCAACTGCTTGGCCTGGCGCGCCGAGGTGCCCGCGCCGTTCGCGCTGTTCTCGGCGTTGACCACGACCATCGTCGGACGGTGGGCGGCGCGCAACTCCGGCAGGCGTGCCAGCAGCGCGTCCAGACCGATGGTGCCGAACACGTCACCGACGAACAGGATGCGCAGGGGGTCGGCGGCCACGCTCACGGGCCGACCCGCAGGACCTCCATGTGCATGTGGTTGCCCGAGCCCGAGACGTACTTGGCGATCTCGGGACGCGCGACCTGCAGCAGGTTGGTGGCGTCGCGCACCTGGCCGATGCAAGTGATGCCGGCGGTGACGGGCTCACCCACGTTCGGCTTCTCGAGCCCGCCGACCTTGCAGGCCGGGCCGGCGCGGCGGTCCTCGGGGATGCCCTCGATGTGGCGGACGCGGACGATCACGTCGCTCTGGACGTCCGGCGTGATGTCCACCTGGTAGCCGGCCTCGACGCCCGCGACCGTGTACGGGACCACGCTGGTGATCGTGCCGTCCACCGGGGCGTAGACGATCGCCCCCGCGGGGGCCGCGATGTCGAGCCCGGCGGTGTGGGGCCCGGCGCGCCCGTCGCTCGGGGCGGTGGAGTGCTTCCACGTGCCGTCGGCGGTGAGCGCGACGGCGTCCACGTCGTCCACCGGGCGAAAGAGCGTGAGCGCGACCCGCTGGCGGTCGATCGGCAGGTGGAGTTCGACCAGACCGGCGCGTGCGATGACGCGATCGGGCGGCTTGAGTCCCAGGTCGAGCGCCGACGCGGTCACCGGCGAGGCGACCGCCCCCGGGTCGACCGATCCGCTGTCGCGGGAGGTCTGAAGCACGACCGTCGCGACGGTCACGATGCACAGCGTCGCCACCGCGCGCACGAGTGAACGTCGCCGTCTGAGTCGGGTCTGGCGCGCCCTGAGCCCGCGGGTGGACTCGAGCCGCTCGGGTATTACCGCAGCCACGACGAGGCAGGGTACCGCCCATGCCGCCGAAACGCCAGGGGGTGAGGCCCGATGTACGATTGTTGCAATGAGCAGGCAAGGCGCATCGACGTCGCGGACCGGGGGGTGAGCTCACCCGCTCCCTCGCTGCTCCTGGGCGCGGGGCTGTCGAAGCGATTCCGCGATGTCGCCGCCCTGGACGACGTCACGATCGCGCTGGAGGCGGGCGCGGCCGTGGCGCTGCTGGGTCCCAACGGCGCCGGCAAGACCACGCTGCTGCGGATCCTGGCCGGCGCCAGCTCGCCGTCGTCGGGGCGCGTCAGCCGCGAGGCCGCGACCGCGTCGGGCATCGGGTGGGTGCCGCAGATGCCCGCCGTCTACCGGCGGCTGACGACCCGGGAGAACCTGCGGCTGTTCGCGGCACTCGAGTCCGCTCCCCAGCCGGACGCGTTCACGGACGAGCTGATGGCGCGGGCGGATCTGACGCGATTCGCCGACGTCCGCGCCGGCAGGCTGTCGACCGGGACCCTGCAGCGACTCAACCTGGCGATCGCCCTGGCGGGCCGTCCGCAGGCACTGCTCTTGGACGAGCCGACGGCCACGCTGAGCCCGGATCAGGTGCGGCGCCTGTGGACATGGCTGGATGAGCTGCGTCGCGAGGACGGGCTCGCGGTCCTGTTCTCGACCCAGTCGGTGGACGAGGCGGCGCGCTACGCCGAGCGCATGGTGGTGCTCGACAACGGGCGCAGCGTGTTCGCGGGTACGGTCGCCGAGCTCGTCCGCGACCACGGCGCAGACGGCGCGAGCGCGACGGACGCGGCCGAGGAGGCGTTCCTGAACCTGGTCGGCGCCGACACGTGACCGCGGCGGCGCATCTTCTGGTCAAGGATCTGCGCCTGCTGATCCGGGGGCGGGGGCTCCTGGCCGTGCTGATCCTCTACCCGCTGGTCGTGGCGGTGCTCGTCACGGTCGCGCTGCAGACAGGTGAGCGGCGGCCGGCGATCGCGTTCGTCAACCTGGACTCGAGCAACCGCACCGTGCGGGTCGGCGACCAGCGGCTCGGGGTCGGCGACTACGAGGCCCGCCTGGCGCGCGAGGTGGAGGTCGTGCGCCTGGATCCCGTCGCCGCCCGTGCGGCACTGGACGACGGCCGGGTCAGCGCCGTCCTGACGCTGCCGGAAGGGTTCATCCGCGACCTGCAGTCCGGGATCAAGGCGCCGAAGATCGGCCTGGACGTCAGCCGCCGCTCGCCGATCGAGGCCCAGTCCATCACGCGGCGGCTCGAATCGGCGGTCTTCCGGCTCAACCAGGAGCTGGCCGCCACATACGTCAAGCAGACGCTCGAACTCGTGCGCATCATCGTCGACGGCGGCGATGTCGCCGTGTTCACGCGCTCGGGGTCCGTGCTCGGCCTCAAGCGCAGCGAGGTAATCGTGCGTCAGGTGCGCGCCGACCTCGTGCGCCAGGGCCGTGGCGAGCTGGCCGCCCGGCTCGATCCGTTGCTGCACTTCATCGTCGAGGCCGGCGTCAACCTGGACCTGGCCAACGCGGCTGCCACGACCATCAGCAGGCCGATCACGCTCGACATCCCGCCGGCGCCGACCGGCCGTGAGCCGCTGTCGGCGTTCGGGTTCGCAGGGGCGCTCCTGGTGAGCCTGGCGCTCGCGGGGGTTCTGCTGGCGGCGGCAGCGCTCTCGTCCGAGCGTGAGGACAACACGCTGGTAAGGCTGCGGCGGGGATTGCTGCGCCCGGAGGCCCTGGTCGGCGAGAAGGTCGTGTTCGCCGCGCTCGTCGTGGTCGTCATCGGCCTGATCCTGCTGGCGGCCGTGGCGCTCGGCACCTCGCTCGCGGTGGACCGCTGGGCGCTGTGGCTGCCGACCCTGTTGGTGTCCGGGTTGGCGTTCGGCGGGTTCGGGGTGCTGGTCGGCGCCGGTGCGCGCGAGACGCGCGGGGCGCTGCTGACGGCGCTGATGATCGCGCTGCCGCTGATCTTCCTGGGGCTGTTCACGGAGAGCGACGCCGCCAGCGCGATCAACCAGGTCGTGCCGTTCGGCCCTGCGTTCCGGGCGTTCCAGATGCTGCTGGTGGAGCCGTCGATCACGTCGGGCGACCTGTTGCTGCGGTTGGGGCAACTGGCATTGTTGGCGGTGGTGCTGACCGGGGCGTCCGCGTTGGTCCTGCGAAGGGGGTCCGAGGAATGAACGACGTGTACCGCGAGCTGCAGACCAAGGTGGCCGACGAGGCGACGCGGCTCGCCGAGGTGGTGGACGGGCTCACCGAGCGACTGGCCATCGCCGAGACCCAGCACGGTCTGGTGGCGGACTGGCCCGAGCAGCGCATCGCCCTGGTGCGCTCGGCGCTGCAGGATCAGGGGTTCGCCGACGCGCAGGGGTTTCGCGCCGAGCTGGAGCGCGCCGAGGCCGAGCTGGCCGCGGTGCAGGAGCTGCGCCGGCGTCTGACCGGCGAGCACACTTAGGGCGCGTAGATAAATCACGTCGCAGGGTGGCTCGGTGCCGACGATATCTGACACGTCTGAGGGGGTCAGATTGCGTCGGTCGAGGCACTGCGGAGCACCCAGATGGACCCGGCGGCCGGCCGGGCCCATCCGGTGGTGGGTATCACGGCGCGACGCACAGGGCGTACGCGGAGCCGGTCAGGTTGGTGACGGTGGCGTTGAAGTTGTCGAGCAGGACGATCCACGTCGTCCCGTCGACGCTGGGCGCCGAGGCGAAGATCGTCTGGTCGGCCCCGATCGAGACGAACCCGCCGCCGGTGACCTTGTGACCGGCCGGGCACGTCGCGAGGGCGCTCCCAAGCTCGCCCGGCGGGATCGTGGTCTCGGGCCCGACGATCCGGCTGATCTTGGCGAGGTCGAACCCGCCGGCCGGGCCGGACGCCCCCGGCGCGCCCGCGGGGCCCGGGATGCCGACCGGCCCCGCCCCGCAACGAAGCGCGACGCGTGCAGGCGCTGCGATCTTGGCGAGGGTGACCGCGTTCGGCGCGATATGGCGCGCTTTGACCGCGCCGACGGCGATGTCGTTGCTCGTGATCAGCGTCCGCGCGGCCGTCGCGGTGCCGCCAAGGGCGACGACCAGGGCCGCCAGGGCGATCCACGTCGCCGGGCTGGGGGTGCGCCAACCGCGCCGCGCGGGCTGGAAGCCGGTGGGGATCTTCAGGT
>JBKKDD010000312.1:0-4035 GCA_046708705.1 Miltoncostaeaceae bacterium
GTCGAACGGAAGTGACTCGGCGAACGGAGTGTCTTTGACCGGTCCCGCAGCGAGAAACGCTACAAGGAAGACTTCGGGGATGAACCACGCGGCGGCGGCGGCCACGACAGCGGCGGACGCGATCGCCAGTACCCAAGCGCCCCCGAACAAGCCGACTGCAACCAGGCCGATCCCGAGGACAACCCACGGCGCCGGCTGCCGCCCGTCCCGGCGAGGGAGGCCGGCGAGAGCCGAGCCGAGCGGCCCCCCCGGGGCCCGGATCACGACCCGCGCACGACGCCCACCGCGACCAACGGACGTACGGTCGCCTCTTCGGAGCGCATCGCCTCACGCGCGTGATCGATGGACACGCGTTGCGGGAGGACGATGACGTTCGCGTCGGCCTGCTCGGCGACGGCGATCGAGGCGGACTGCTCAGCGGCGGACGGGCCGGAGACGATGATGTGGTGGTAGCGACCCCGGAGGTTGCGGAGCAGCTCGGCGAACGCCTGAGGGTTGACGGCCTGGTCGCGGCCGTTCGAGGCGCTCCCCGCGGGCAGAAGCGTGAGGCTCGCGCCGCCGGATTCGCCCCGACCGTTCTCGCCGGTCGCCAGGAACAAGGTTCCCAGAAAGTCATCGACCCTGGCACCGCCGAGGGCCTCCCCCAAGCCGGGCGGCACCGCGTTGTTGCCGTCGCGGTCGACCGCGGCGTCGATCACCAACCTGGCCTTGCCGGCTGCGGCAAGGCGGGTGCCGACACCGAGCGAGACGGCACGAAGCTTCTCGGCCGAGACAGGCCCGAGCACCGCGACGACCTTGGCGCCCCGATCCGCCGCGAAGGTGACCCTGCTGACGAGCCGCTCGAGATCGCTGCCTGCGGGAGACGGGGATACCGTCAGCCGGTCGCCCAGGAGCTCAGCGAGCGAGCTGACCCGCGGCGTCGTGTCGACGTCGAAGGTGAACACCTCGCCGACGCCGAGCGCCTCGGCCATGTCCTCGGGACGTCGAGCGCGAAGCCCGCGATCGCCGGCGAGCAGGGCGACCAGGAGTCCGAGCAACAGACCGGCGTTCGCGCCGAGCACCGCGTTCTGGACGGGATTGGGACTCACTTGGCCGCGCGCCGACGGCCCGCCGAACGTTTCGATGCGAAGCGAGTTGGTCGGCTCCGCTGCGAGCGCGCGAAGCAATCCGATGAGCGCGTTCGCATTCGCGAGGGCCAGGTCCGAGGCCTCGACCTGGGTCTCGTCCCGGGCCGTGATCTCGACAAGGCTCGTGTTGTTCGGCACCCGAGCCGATACGTGTGAGCGCAACCAGTCGATCGTCGCACGTTCCGCACGCGCCGGAGACTGGGGTCCCCCCGACGCCGCGTACGCCTTCGCCGCCTCGGCGAGGACCGCGTCGGTCCGCGCGAGCCCGGCGACGGTCCCCGCGATGGCGGGCAGGTCCTGCGAGGCCGCCGGGTCGAAGATGCCGGTCTTGGGTGAGAGCACGAGGGTCGAGCGGGCCTCGTAGAGCGTCGGCTGTCGCGAGCTGTAGGCGAGGCCGAGCGCGACCCCGATCGCGATCGCACCGATCACGACGGGCCAGCGGCGCGCGATGACCCGCAGCCAATAACTCAGCGTATGCGGTCGTACGCTCATGCTGCGCGGACCCGTGTCGCATCCTCGACGAGGCCCGCGACGAGGTTGACGTCGTCGGGCGCCATTCCCGGGTAGAGCGGCAGCGTGACCTCGCGGGCCGCGAACTCCTCGGTGAGCGGCAGCGGCTCACCCGTGTGGTACACCGAGAACAGATGTACCGGCGGATAGTGAACGCTGGTTTGAACAGCTTCGGTCCTCGCCCGGGCGCGGATCGACTCGCGTGTCTCGTTGTCCGGTGCCACGAGCGGGAGGATATGGCACGCGCTCTGCTCGTCGTCCCCGGCGAACGGGATGATGATCTCCGGGTCCATCGAACCGAGCGCCTCGCGATAGTGCCGCACGAGAACCCGGCGGCGCTCCTGCATGGCGTCGAGCTTGGCCAACTGGACGAGCCCCAGCGCCGCTTCGATCTCGCTCGGCCGGTAGTTGAAGCCTCGAGCGACGACATCGTACGAGCTTGCGTGACCACGCTCGCGGTCCCAGCTCGTGGTGGTCATCCCATGGGCCCGGAGAAGCCTCGCCCGCTCGGCTGTGCGCGCGCTGCGGGTCGTGATCATGCCGCCTTCGCCGGTGACGAGGTTCTTGTTGGAGAAGAACGAGAAGCACCCGGCGTCGCCCAACGACCCGACCACTCCCGTCGCGGTGCGCGCACCCGGGGCGTGGGCGCAATCCTCGATGAGCGCCAACCCGTGGCGATCGGCCAACTGCGTGAGCGACTCCATGTCACACGGATAGCCCGCGTAATGCACCACGCAGATCGCGCGGGTCCGAGGGCCGATGAGCGCGCGGACGTGATCTGGATCGATCACCGGACGGTCGACGGCCTCGATGTCCGCGAAACGCGGCGTCGCGCCCGTGTGGGCGGCGGCGCTCGCGGTCGCGACGAAGGTCAGAGACGGGACGATTACCTCGTCGCCGGGTCCCAGATCGAGCGCCGCGAAGGCCAGATGCAGGGCGGCCGTGCAGGACGAGACCATTACGGCGTGGTCGACCCCCACATACTCGGCGAACGCCTCCTCGAACTCCTGGGTCCGAGGCCCCATGGTCAGCCACCCCGAACGAATCACCTCGATGACCGCTTCGACCTCCTCCTCGCCGAGATCGGGACGCGCGAGCGGGAGCCCCCTCACACGCTCACCGCCGTGCGCTCCAGATAGGGACGCATCTCCTCGAAGTCGTCGAGCGCCTGCTGATAGTCGGCGTGGCGCCCGATATCGAGCCAGTATCCGTCGAAGGGGTAGCCGGCGACTGTCTGCCCGTCGTCGAGCAGTCGCTGCACCAGTTCCGGCAGGTCGAGCCGTTCCCCCGGGATAATGTAGTCCAGGGCGCTCGGCTCCATCATGTAGATGCCCATCGACACCGTCGACTCGATCGACGGCTTCTCCCGATACGCGAGTACCCGGCGCTCCGGTCCCAGGTGGCCGTCGAGATCGACCACGCCGAAGTCGATCTGCACGTCGCGGCGATACAACGCGATGGACAGGACCGCGCCACTCCGAGCGTGCGCATCGGCGAAGTCGTTGAACCGCAAGGTCGTCAGGACGTCGCCGTTGGTGACAAGAAGCGGACGGGACCGCTTCCGCTCGGTCAGGTTTACGAGGGCGCCGACCGTACCGAGCGGCTCGTCCTCGTAGAGGTAGCGCAGGCGAAGGTCATAGCGCGTGCCACTCCCGCAGTACGTTCTCATCAGGTCGCTCATGTGGCCCACGGCGAGCGTCGCCTCGCGCCACCCCTCGGATCGGAGCTGCCGAAGCAGGACGTCGATGATGGGGCCGTTGCCGACGGGAATGAGCGGTTTCGGCAACACCGTCGTCAACGGTGCGAGACGGGTCCCCTTGCCGCCGGCGAGGACGACAGCGGTGGGACGGCGACGAGCGGACGATCGTCCGGGAGCGCCCGTCATAACCGGGCCACGAATCGTTGATGACACTTCTGTACCCCTTGCACTGGCGAGTTGTGCGTGGACCTGCGTTTACTGTGAATCGGGCCGACTAAGGCTCGTCGAGGCTGTCCTCGAACATCACTTTTTGTCGTTTACCCCACAATGCGCGTGATGAAACGTTGGTACTCACGTGATCCCCCCGGCACGCCAGTGGCGGTTCCGTGCGGCGATGAGCTTGTACGCGCCGAGCAGCGCCAGGGCCCCGCCGCCGGACAGGATGGCAAGCCAGATCGCGGTTCCCGGACCGCGACTGACGGAACCCGTCGCCGAGAAATCCGGCGCGGCGCTCGCGGGTGGCCCGGTCGCGGCGAGCGGCGTTGCCCCGGCCGTCGTCTTCGGCGTGACCACCCGCGGAGCGGGCGACGTCGCCTGCGGCTTGGGTGTCACCCGCGGCGCGGCCCGGCGAGCCGGCGCAACAGTGCTGGGCCGGCGAACCGGGGTTGTGGGCCGTGATCTCGTTGTGCTGCCCGAGCT
>JBKKDD010000313.1:0-4913 GCA_046708705.1 Miltoncostaeaceae bacterium
CTCCGGCGCCTGGCCGCTCATCTGGTCGGTGTCTCGGAGTGTCGAGCTTGACCTCTTCATAGTTTGATATTTCATCCTCGCGTATGGCTGTCGTGCGAAAGACGATCTCGGTGCCGCTGATCCTGGCAGAACAGCTCGAGCGGGAGGCCATGCGGACGGCACACGTCGGTTTCGGCAGTCGTCGTCGAGCACTGCTCAGACCGATGCCTCTCCGCTCTCGTATGCGGGTTAATCGATGGCGATCCCGACCTCTCCCTGAAGGTCGGGGAGATCCTGGCGCGCGTCCACGCGTGACCATTTGCGACACGGGAGATCCGCCACCCTGTACGAGGATCGCCGTTCTCAGATCTGTGCGCAGAGATCGAGGTATCGTCGGGCACATCGGTCCCAGCTGAAGCGCTCTGCCGCTCGCGCTGCGGCGGCCGTCCGCAGGCGAGTGCGGCGAGTGGGGTCGCGGACGCACGGATCGAGCGCTTCGCTCAGCCCGATCGCCCCGCCCGCGAGAGGGAAGGTAACGGCGGTGTCGCCGACGACCTCGACGTTGGGGGCGTGGTCGCTCACGACCAGGCACGCTCCGGCGGCCATCGCTTCGATGATGACGGGGTGGGTGCCGCCGACCTCGGTGGGGACGCACATGATCCCGCAGCGGTGGACGAGCTCGCGGTAGCCGTCGCCGAAGACGTAGCCGGGGAAGCGCACGTTCGGGCCGGCACTGGCCTTGAGCTCGGCGATGTAGCGGTCGGCGTAGGGGGCGTCGCCGACGATCACCAGTGGCCAGTCGGTGTCGAGCAGCCTATGGGCCGCGACGAGCAGGTGGGCGTTGTTCTCGGGAACGAGGCGGCCGACGAACAGGATGAACTTGCCGGGCTCCACGCCAAGCCTGTCGCACCAGGCGGTGCCGCCCGGGTCGGGCAGCGAGGCGCCGTAGGGGATCGCCTCGATCGTGTGGCCGTAGCGCTCTGCGAAGGTCCGTGCGACCTCGTCGGAGTCGGTGACGGCGATGGTCGCGAGGCGCGGGGAGAGGCGCTCGGCCATGCGCAGGTAGGCGCGGGCGGCCCTGGGCCACTTGGCACGCTCGGAGTCCAGGCCGTCGATCTGCAGGATGGACGGGATGCCCGCCAGGCGGGCGAGCGGGACGACCGGGGCGTTGCCGGCGATGAAGTAGATCGCGACATCGGGGCGACGACGCGTGGACATGTGGACGGTCGAGACCGCGGTGTGGACGAGGGTGTCGAGGTACTTGTTGCGGATCGTCGGCAGGTGGACCAGGCGGGCGCCGGCGTGGTGGTCGCGGCGCTCGGTCATGTGGGGGCGGCAGTAGACGGTCACCTCGTGGCCGCGGGCGGAGAACTCACTCGCAAGGTGCTCGACGGCGGTCTCGAAGCCCGAGTAGGCGGCGGGGATCCCGCGCGTGCCGATCAGGGCGATCCTCACGCGACCGCCCGCACCGCCGCCCACGCGGCCTCGCCCATGGCCTGGGGCGTGAACATGGCTGCGCGCGGGGGGCCCTGGCGGCGCAGGCGAGCGGCGGTCGCGGGCTCCAGCGCGGCGCAAAGGCCCTCGGCGAGGGCCGCGGGGGTCGGGGCGGTCAGGATCGCCGCGTCGCCGGCGACCTCGGGGATCGCGCCGCGGTTACTCGCGACCACCGGCGATCCGCACGCCATGGCCTCGATCACCGGCAGGCCGAAACCCTCGTAGAGCGACGGGTAGCAGGTGACCGCAGCCGCGCTGTAGAGGTCGGCCAGGTCCTCGTCGCCGAGGAACCCCAGCCAGCGGGCGGCGCTCGCGGCGATGATCTGGTCGCCGCGGTGGCCGGCGCGACCGACGACCGCAAGCTGCAGGCGGTCGGGGCCGGTCAGAAGGGCGAGGGCCTCGGCGAGCGAGGTGAGGTTCTTGCGCGGATGGACGTCGCCGACGTACAGGCAGTAGCGCTCGAGGCCGAACTTCGCATGCACGCGCTCGGCGGCGCCGGGGCGCGGGGCGAAGCCCGGGGCGGGCACGTTGGTCACCACCCCCACGCGGTCGGGGTCGATGCCGAACGCCGCCACCAGGTCGGCCTTGGAGGACTGCGACACGGTGATGATGCGCGCTGCGTGGCGCATGGCGCGGGGGACGAGCGTGCCGAGGAGCAGCCGCACGCGGTGCGAGAACCATTCGGGGTGAAGCTTGAAGCTGACGTCGTGGACCACCACCAGGAGTGGACAGGGCGCGTGGAGCGGGGTGACGTAGCTGAAGATCGCCGCGTCGGCGCCGGTCGCCGCCAGCGCCCGCGGCGCCCGCAGCGCCAGGCGCATGAGGTTGCCGGCGGGGACCGGGACGACGGGGATCTGCGGATCGAGGCGCGCGCGGGATTCGTCGTGGGCGATCAGGGCGCTGACGCTGTTGTCGGCGCGTGTGGCGTGCAGGGCGTTGGTGATCAGCGCGTGGAACCTGGCGTTGCCCGCGTCGCCCGCCTGGGGTTGGCCCACCATGTGGCAGTCGACGGTGACCCTCACGCGCCCATGGCCTCGCGGTAGACGGCCAGCGTCTGGTCGGCGATGCGGTTCCAGGCGAACTGCGCGGCGTGGGCCCGGGCGGCCTCGCCTCGGACGGCCAGGGCGTGTCGGTCTGCGAGTGCGTCGGTCAGTGACCGGGCGATCCCCTCGACCGTGGGGGTGTCGATGTAGAGGGCTGCGGTCCCGCCGACCTCGGGCAGCGACGAGTTGCGGGCGATGAGCGTCGGGCAGCCGTGGGCCATCGCTTCAACCACCGGCAGGCCGAATCCCTCGTAGGAGGACGGGTAGACCAAAAGCGTCGCGCGGCGGTAGAGGTTGGTGAGCGTGGCAGGGTCGACGAAGCCCAGCAGGTCGCACTCGGGTCCCGCGGCCGCGCGGACGGCGGCCTCGTCGCGGCCGCCGCGGCCCACCAGCACCAGCCGGCACGGGGGCGCGCCGGGCGGGGCGGCCGCGAAGTAGGCCTTGTGCGCCTCGACCAACTCCAGGATGCGCTTGCGCGGCTCGAACTCGCCGACGGCCAGGATGAACGGCTCACGCGGCTCACGGTCGGTGCTCGCATCCGGGTGGATGCCGATTGGCACCGTGCGGATCTGCTCCTCGGGCACGCGATACAGGGCGGTCAGGTCGCGGGCGGTGGAGGTCGACGTCGTGATCACCCGGGCGGCGCGCCGGGCGCTCGGTCGCGCGAACAGCCGGGCATAGCGGCGAAACGCGGGCGGGAAGGTCTCGGGCACGCGCTCCCACGCCAGGTCCTGCACGGTCACCACGGTCGGGCAATGGGTCCAGTACGGGGCCCAGTTGAACGGCGCGTGGATCAGCGCCGCCCCGCGCGCGCGGGCAAGGAGCGGCAGCGCCACGTGCTGCCAGGCGAGATCCAGCACCAAGTTGCCGAGGGTGGTCAGCATGTTTCGCCGCGGCAGTCCCGCCGGGCCCCAGACAAACCACACGTCCAGGTCGGGGGGCGCGGCCGTGGCGATCGCGGCCTCAAGCTCGCGGATGTACGTGGCGGCGCCGGTCGCGCGGCGGCGTGCCATGCGCCCGTCGACGATGACGAGGCGGCGACTATCCACGGCGAAGCACCTCACGCCATGCGTCGATCGTCGCTTCAGCGGTGCGCTCCCAGGTGAACGCGGCAGCGTGGGCACGACCGCGCGCGCCGATCTGCGTACGTTCGTCGAGGTGGTCCCGCAGCCGCTCGATCGTGCGTGCCCAGGCTCCGGCGTCGTCGGGGTCCAGGTAGATCGCCACCTCGCCACCGGCCTCGCGGAGGGCCGGGATGTCGGCGGCGATCGCCGGGGTCCCGGCGGCCAGGGCCTCGAGCACCGGCAATCCGAAGCCCTCGCGGCGCGAAGGGATCACCACCGCGACGGCGTCGCGTCGCAGGGCCGCCAGGTGCGCCGACGAGACGTACCCCAGCCAGTGCACGCGCTCGGCGACGCCCGCCGCCACGGCGTGGTCGCGAAGGCGCGCAAGGCGCCGCCGGCTCCACGTCCCGGCCATCACCAGGTCGATGTCGCGGGTGCGGGCCAGGGCGTCGATCGCAAGGCGCGGGTTCTTGTGGGACTCGATGCTGTTGGCATACAGGACATACGGGCGGGTGGGCGTGGCGCCGTCCGGTGTGGGCGCCGGGGGCAGGCCCAGGTGCACGACGCGGATGCGCTCGGCGGGGATCCCGAGATGCGCGGTCAGGTCATCGGCCGTCGCCTGGCTGATCGCGAGCACGAGCTGCGCCTGGGCGAGTCGCTGGATGTAGGTCCCGTAGGCGTGACGGTGCAGTGGATTGTGCATCGGCTCGTGCAGCGGGATCAGGTCATAGCAGGCGATCGTCGTCGCCAGCTTGCGCGGATCCGGCACCAGATCGGGCTGCGTCGCATGGAAGAGCCGCGGGCCGAGCGTCTCCAGCACGTCGTGCACGCGCAGGGCGGGCCACGGGTCGGGCACGCGGTGCGCGCGCCACCGCGGCCAGCCCACCCGGTGCGTCGTGAACCCCGCCGGGGGATCCTGGTCGTTGGTGATGAGCAGATCCGGCCGTTGGTCGGGCGGGCGGACGGCCGCCAGCGCCGTGATGAGCTCGTATGTGGCGACGCCGATGCCGCGTGTGGCATGACCACGCGCGAGCGGCGTGGCGTCGAGGAGCACCTGCATCCCGACAAGCCTATTGGAGCGCGACGATCACACCCTCTGGAGGCGGGCCGTTCGGCGTCTGTCGACGTCGCCTGCGGAATGTGTGGCCTCACGGCCCGAACTCCAGCGCGGGGGACGGCGCCGCCTGTGCACGCGGGCGTTGCGTCGACCTGGTGGGGGTCGGCGCGATCGGGGCAGCAGGTTGCGTTGACCGGCGCGTGGGCCGGGGTGCGGGGCGTGGCTTGGGATTGGGTGTGGCCGCTGCCGCGGCTTTCGGCGCCGCTCGTGGGCGCG